>JAAXHF010000559.1 GCA_012271025.1 Deltaproteobacteria bacterium
CTGAAACGTGGTCTGGGCTGCGACGATGCGCTGCTCGAAGACGTGCGCGCCGAGCTTGTCTTCAAACGTCTGGCCGCAGACGAAGGCGGGGAGGGCCTGGTGTGGGTCGGTGAGGACCGGTCTGGCGATGAGCCTTCTCCCCCCGCCTCAGACATCCCTGCCGCCCATTCCCGCTCGGATGGCCCGCTGCCATCCCCGCCCGTCCCGACGCCGGTCGACGCTGATAGCCCGGTGCCGGAAGACACGCCAGCCAGTCCTGCGGCGGCTGAGTCCGACTCGACCGAAGCGCAGGCGTCCACCCTGACCCAAGACACCACGACGGACACCGCGACAGACGCCACGACAGACACTACCGAGGAACCGCCTCAGTCTCCCCCCGTCCTGCTTGGCCGCGATGTGGAAGTCGGGCTGTGCGAGCTGCGCCGGGAGCAGAGCAAGGAAGGCTTCGGTCAAGTCGTGCTGGTGAGTGGCGAGGCCGGGATCGGCAAATCCCAGCTGGTGCGCTGGCTGGCGCATCACGCGCAGCAGGACGGAGCGACGTGTCTCAGCTTCCGTTGCCGCTCCGACCGCAAGCTGTCCGCGCTGTGGCCGGTTGTCGAACATCTGCGGTATCGCCTGGCGTGGTGGATGGCTGAAAATCGGCGCGAGCGGCTGGAGACCTTCCTGCGGGCGCACAATCTGACGGCGGATGAGATGCTGGCGGCCTTTGCCCGCCTGCTGGCCGTTCCGCTCGACGCCCCCAGCTCACGGCTGGTCTCTCCCCACCTGGAACGTCGGACTGTATACGCCGGGCTGCGCGCCTGGCTGCTCCACGAGGCTCAAGACACGCCGGTTTTGATATGCTGGGAGGATCTGCACTGGGCTGACCCGTCCACCCTGGAGCTGATCGGTCTGCTGGTTGAGCAGACACCCCAGGCGCGGATGCTCAATGTGTGCACATTTCGGCCGGAATTTGTCGCTCCCTGGTCGGACCGTTCGTATCTGACCCAGCTGTCACTCGAGCCTTTGGAGGGCCTCGATGCCGAAGCCCTGGTCAGGCGTGTGGCGGACGGAGCGGTGCTGTCCGACGAGCTGGTGCAGGCTATCGGCACGACGAGTGGGGGTGTTCCGCTGTTTGCCGAGACGCTGACCAAACTCGTCCTTGACTCGGACCCGGGCAACGGCCACGCCGGCCGCCGGGCTCCGCTCGCCGAGCTGACGCTGCCGACGACGCTGGACCAGGCCCTGGCAGCCCGGTTGGAGCGACTGCCCCAGGCCCAGGAGGTCGTCCAACTGGGGGCCGTGCTGGGACCCGCCTTCTCGTATGACACCCTGCGGACCCTGCTGGCCACGGATGAAACACTCCTCCAGGAGCAGTGCGCCCGGCTGGTCCGGTCCGGGCTGCTTGTCCAACACGGAGCGCTGCCCCAGACCGCCTATCGCTTTGCCCACGAGGTCATCCACCAGGTCGCCTACGCGGAGACGCCCCCCTCCGTGCGCCGGAAATACCACCACCACTACGCCAGTTTTCTGGCTCAGCACGGCTCAGAGCTGGCCCAGACCCAGCCGGAGTGCGTGGCCCGGCACTATGCCGAGGCCGGCGAGCCGTCTGTCGCCTCTTGGCTCCAGGCCGGGCAACAGGCGTATGGCCGAGCGGCCTACGGTGAGGCGGCCGAGCACCTGCGCTGCGGCTTGGCCGCGCTGCCGAGGCTGCCCGATGCGGCAGCCCGCCAGCGGTTCGAGTTTGCGCTGCAAGCCTGGCTGGGCAGGGTGCTGGCGACCGCTCAGCACTTGGCCGCGCCCGAGGTCGAGCGTGCCTATGGGCGGGCGCGCGAACTGTCCTCGCAACTGGCGGACGACCGGACTCTGTCTCCTGTGCTGTTTGCCGTTCGACAGTTTTATGCCCAGCGGGCCGAGTACCAGATCGCCCGCGAGCTGGCCCAGCGACAGCTGAGCCTGGCCGAACAGGCCGGAGAACGCGCGCTGCGTCTGAGCGCCCACGCCGGCCTCGGGTCGGTCTGTCTGTGGCTGGGCGAGTACGCGGTCGCGCTGGAACATTTTGAGCAGTCGATTGCGCTGTACCAGGCCAACAAACATCGCAGCCTGGCGCTGCGGTACGGTGCCAACCCCAAAACAACGGCCTGCTCTTTGGCGGCCTGGACCGTATGGTATCTGGGCTACCCCGAGCAGGCGCTGAGCCTGGACGAACAGGCCCGGAGTATGGCCCAGGAGGCGGCCTCGCCGCTCGAGCTGAGCTGGGCGGTCCTGTGCTCTGCCTGGCTCCATCAGCAGCGCGGCGAGTGGCAGCTGGTCCACGAGCCGGCGGCCCGGGGGCTGAGTCTCGCTACCGAACACGGCCTGTCTTTTCCGTCTGCCGTGGCCAGCGTGCTCCAGGGCTGGGCGCTGGCCAGGCAGGGACAGACGGAACAGGGCATACAGCAAATCCGCCAGGGCTTGACCCGTGCCCAGGACACTGGGAACGGCTGGGGCAGACCCTATCTGCTCGGCCTGCTGGCGGATGCCTACGGCCTGGCCGGTCAGACCGAGCAGGGTCTGGCTGCTCTGGTCGAGGCGCTGGGTATCATTCGCACGACGGACGAACGCTTCTGCGAACCCGAGCTGTACCGGCTGCGGGGCGACCTGCTGCTCGCCCGTGAGCGTGGGCCATCCAGCCCGCAGGTGGCCTCTTCAGAGGCCGAGGATTGTCTGCTGCTGGCCATCAAAATCGCCCGCCGTCAGAGCGCAAAGTCCTGGGAGTTGCGGGCCGCCCTCAGCCTGAGCCGCCTGTGGCAGCGGCAGGGCAAGACCCAGCAGGCGCAACACGTTCTGGAGTCGGTGTACGGCTGGTTCAGCGAAGGGCTTGATACACCGGACGCCCAAGAGGCGAGGGCGACCCTGGCGGCCCTGGGCTGAGCGAAGTCGAGGGGCTGACCATCCAGGACAGGCGTGCTAGCTAAGGAAGGCTATGGCACAGGCTGAAACAGCTGGCCTGACCCAACGGACCGTCCACGGCGTGCCGCTGACCCTTGTGGAGCGGGGGCAGGGCCGTCCCCTTCTTGTCCTGCACGGTGAGTCGGGCCTTGAACCCGAAGGCCGCTTCGTGTCCCTGTTGGCCGAGCAGGGCCGGGTGATTGCGCCCTGTCATCCGGGCTTTGGTCATGCCGCAGACGTGGACACCATCGATACAGTCGATGATCTGAGCTATCTGTACCTCGATCTGCTTGAAGCGCTCGACCTGCGCGGGGTGACTATCGTTGGCTGTTCGCTGGGGGGCTGGGTGGCTGCCGAGCTGGCCGTTAAAAGCACCGCGCGGCTGGCCAGGCTTGTCCTGGTCGCACCGACCGGCATCAAAATCGGCGACCGCGAGACGCGCGACATCCCGGATATTTTCGCCCTGTCGCCGGATGAGGTGGCGCGCTTGCAGTACCACGATCCGGGCCGGGCGGCGGTCGACTACAGCACGCTGTCCGACGCTGAACTGCGGGTCATGGTCCGCAACCGGGAAGCCACGGCGCTGTACGTCTGGGAGCCGTATTTTCACAATCCCAAGCTCCGCCAGCGCTTACACCGGATTCGTATTCCGAGCCTGCTGGTGTGGGGAGCGAGCGACCGCTTTTTGCTTCCCGATTACTACGGCACGGCCTATCGCGAGGCGATCCCCGGGGCGCGCCTGGAAATCATCGAGCGGGCCGGCCACTGGCCCCACCTCGAACAGCCGGCCGCCGTGGTTGAACACATCCGCCGTTTTCTGGACTGAGCGGCACCGGGCGAGGCCAAGAAGAGCAAGACCAAGAAGGGAGAGACACGCATGCAGGCCTGGCACTTCAGCGAGAACGCCTACCACTTGTTGCCCGATGCGAAAGACTACAGCTCGATCCGGGTCACTCTTCCCAACCGCTACTACGATCCCAAACTCGGGGCCGACCTGTATCACCGCTTCATTGACGAGTGGGTCATTGCCGATGAGTTGGGGTTGGAGGTGATGGTCAACGAGCATCACCAGACCGCCACAAACCTGAATCCCGCAGCGCCAATCATCATGGGCATTCTGGCCCGTGAAACCAAACGTGCCCGGCTGCTGATCCTGGGCAATCCGATTGCCAACCGGCGTGAGCCGGTCCGGGTGGCCGAGGAAATGGCCATGGTTGATGTCTACTCGCGGGGACGGCTCGAAGTCGGCTTCGTGCGTGGTGTGCCATACGAGATCTCGGCCGGCAACCATCCGCCGACCCGGATGCACGAGCGCTTCTGGGAGGCTCACGACCTGATCCTCAAAGCCTGGACCAGCCACGATGGGCCGTTTAACTGGGAGGGTAAGTTTTTCCATCACCGTCAGGTCAACATCTGGCCGCGTCCCTACCAACAGCCCCATCCGCCGGTCTGGATCACCTCTATCAGCCCGGCGACGGCCAAAAAGGCGAGTGAGCACGGTCATGTGGCGGCCTGCTTTTTAACCGGTTTTCAGGGCACCAAGGCGATTTTTGACGCCTACCGTGAGCGCCGGACCGAGCTGGGCCTGGCCCCGCCCGGCCTCGACCGTCTGGCCTATGCGGCCCTGGTGCATACCGGCGAGACTGACGAGGCGGGCTTGGCCGGGGCGCGCAAACTTATGTGGTATGTCGAGTCCAACAAGGTGCCGCCCCAGTTCACCAGCCCGCCCGGCTATCACACCACCGAAGCCAGCCTGGGGGCGCTACGCGGGGCGGGCGGCATCTTCAAAATGTT
Organism: Deltaproteobacteria bacterium; assembly: GCA_012271025.1. The sequence continues at coordinate 4,705 of JAAXHF010000559.1, forward strand.
CCAGAATCCGAGTCTGGAGAGCTTCATGGAAAACGGACTGGTTTTTGCCGGCAACCCCGACAGCGTGTATCAGCAGATCGTGAAGTTTTCCGACTATGTCGGCGGTTTCGGCCACATCCTGCTGATGGGCCAAGCCGGCTACCTGGACCACCAGGAAACCGTCAGGGGCATGCAGCTGTTTGCCCGCGAAGTCTACCCCCGGCTCAAGGAGCAGGCTTCTCTCGCCGCACTGTGACAGCAATGATATGGGAAATGATATGAGAGAGGTGACCGATGACCAAGGTCATTCATAGCTCCCGGGATATTCTCGGTGGTACGCCGGTCTTCGAAGGGACTCGTGTGCCGGTCAAGACGCTGTTCGATCATCTGGAGGCGGGCGATGCGCTTGAGGTGTTTCTGGACGATTTTCCGACGGTGAGCCGTGAACAGGCGGTACTTGTACTTGAGTTGGCCAAAGAAGCCTTGGTGAGCAAGGTTGATGAGAGTCTTGCTTGACGAGTCAGTACCCAGACAGTTACGGCGATTCTTGCGCGGCGAATACCAGCAGAACCTCAGACTGGCGGACATCCCGATCCTCGTACTCGCTGCACGGACAAATCGCCTTGCTGACTTGCAATCCTTGATTCCAGAGATGCTGGCTTCTCTGAGCGATTTGAAACCTGGAGACATCGTTCGCATTGCACCGTCTGATAAGACCCCGGGCTAGGCTCGGTGAGACCTATAAAGGAGGAGAGAGTATGAAACTCGTGACGTTCACCCATGCTGGATCAACCCGTATCGGTGTCTTGGACAATGGGGCGGTGGCAGACCTGTCCGCAGCCGCACCCGACCTGCCGCGTGAAATGTGCGCCTTTCTTGAGGCCGGGAGCCCGGCCCTGGAGGCGGCCCGACAGGCCATGAACAATGGCGCCGGCCGCATTGCCCTGGGCGAGGTCAAAATCGAAACGCCGATTCTGCGGCCGCCCAAGATTCTGGCCGTCGGCCTGAACTACAAGGATCACATCGCCGAGGCCGGTATGAAAACGCCTGAGGTGCCAATGATCTTCAACAAACAATCGACCTCGGTCACCGGCCCGACCGATCCGATCCATATTCCGCGCGCCTCGGATCAGGTTGACTATGAGTGTGAGCTGGCGGTCGTCATCGGTCGTTTTTGTCGGCACGTTCCCAAAAGCCGGGCGCCTGAGGTGATTGCCGGCTATACGATTGCCAACGATGTCAGCGTCCGCGACTGGCAGCTGCGGGTGCCGACCTTTACGATGGGCAAGTCGTGGGACACCCACTGCCCGCTCGGACCGTGTATTGTCACCGCCGACGAGATCGGCGACCCGCACGGCCTGGCCATCAAGACCTGGGTCAACGGTGAGCTGCGTCAAGACTCCAATACGCGCGAGCTGTTGTTTGACTGCTTTGAGTTGGTCGAGCATCTCTCGACGGCGTTTACCCTGGAGCCGGGCGACGTGATTTCGACCGGTACGCCGAGCGGGGTCGGTTTTGCCATGAAGCCGCCCCAGATGCTGAAACCGGGCGATACGGTCAGGATCAGCATCGACAAAATCGGCCAGCTTGAGAATCCGGTTATTCTCGAACCGGAAGGCACGCCGCGCATCTAAGGAGGATCTCATGAGCACACGACTCAACACCCCCCGTGTCCCGCCGCTGGAAAAAGAGAACTGGGACGAAGAAGTCCAAAAGATTTTCCGCCCCATGGTCGGAGCGGGCACGGTGTACAACATCTTCAAGACCATGGCCCATCATCCGGACCTGTTCCGCCGCTGGCTGGTGTTTGCCAATCACGTGCTGTTCAAATCGACCGTCCCGGCTCGTGAGCGTGAGCTGGTGATCTTGCGCATCGGCTATCTGTGCCAGGCCAACTACGAGTGGACCCAGCACGTCAAAATCGGCCTCGATGCCGGGATGAGCAAAGACGAGGTGCGCCGCATCGCCCAGGGCCCGGACGCGCCGGAGTGGAGCGAGCAGGACCGGCTGTTGCTGAAGGCGACCGACGAGTTGCACGCCGACGCCTTCGTCAGCGATACGACCTGGCAGGGCTTAAGCGCGTATTACAACACCCAGCAGCTGATGGATATCGTGTTCGCCATCGGCCAGTACAATCTGGTCTCCATGGCCCTCAACACCCTGGGCGTGCAGCTTGACTCCGAGCTGGATACGGAGCTGAGTCTGGAGAACGTGTGAGATGAGCGTCCTCAATGCTTCTGATTTTTGGGACGAACATAGCCTGCTTGACTTCTCCGACACTCAAGAGGTTGACCCCGAGGAAGGGGAGATACGGATTGAGCGAGAAGTCTATTACTGTCCAGTCTCGCGGGGTCTGATGAAACGCCTCCAAGAACGCGCGTGCTCTGAGGGAGTTTCTTCTGCAACTCTTCTCAATCTCTATTTGCAGGAAAAATTGTTCTCAGAAGAGATCAATGGAGAATGACGAATGAGCAGAGTTCGTTCGCTTGTACAAACAGTCTTGTAGGTTAGGTTAGCGAAGCGTAACCTAACATCACACTGCATAGTGTGAGGGGGGATGGTTGGATACGAGAACGAGGGAATAACGCAGAAAGGGTATGTCGGAGTTGTCGGATTACGCTTCGCTAATCCGATCTACTACTGCCTATCTTCACCGTTACTTCTGGCAAGTCTGTTGGGATCGAGAAGCTGAGTGCCGCGCTCTCCGTCGATTTCCCAGGCATCGCCGCTCCGACTCCCTGTAGTAGGATTGAAATCGCCCCACGCTGAGACGATTGAGGAGAGACCAGGTGTCCCGAGTGCTAGATAGACTGATTCGAGCACATGATAAACGACCTTTTCAAGAGGAGTCGTTAGTTCGTTCTTCTGAACGTACATGTAAGGTAGGCGCCGCAGTCCCGGTCCGTAAGTGTTAGCCCCGAACATGTCCTCTGGCGGTCCCCAACCCTGGACCATGCTGACATTGTCAGTCTCGATCGCTGCTATTAGTCTTGGGATTATGCGTTCTACCTGATGAATCTGCCTCTGGGCGGGATCTCTCGGGTCAAAGTTTTGAAAGGCGGCAATCATCTCGGCAGCTAGCGTCTGATCGTTAGCAAACCGCTCCTGAAAAAACTCGCCTACAGTATTCAAAGTTCTGTTAAGTCTTGATGGCCCCTTGTACGAGACGACAATCTTTGTGATCGGGTAAAGCAGAGAAGTCCTTGAGGTCGGCCTGACTCGGTAGATGAGCTCCAGAGGCGTGAGGCTTAGTAGGTTCTCCAAAGAGTCGACTAGATCCTTCTTATTCAGGGTAGTCTTGACCGAGATGGCTGCTATCACCGCTTCGGGGGGAAGAACGACAAATTCACGAGTTCGATATACCACGGCGTGTCGCCCTGAATCCCACACGAGTATATCGATCTGTCTGCTGTTTGGAACTTGTTCAAACCCATAGACAAAACCAGAATCTACGGAAACAGACTGAGGGAGAAGCGTGGTGAGAAAGTTGCGGAGCAGACCTTCGCGGAATATTCCGCTTGAATAGTTTTGTTCACTGCCCAAGAGAGTACGGATGTGGTCCCGTTGCGCCCGAAAAAGAGCGGTATAGCTTCTCGCAACAGTTCGGAAGCGCGTGAGAATCTGGCTCCCTTCCTCTCCCAGATTTCTTTCACTCATTTCTGTTGCCGGGTAGAACTGCTGCTTTGTTTTGGCAGGAAAACGGTCGGTGTAAGCTGCAACGACGTGCTGCCCCAGTGGGGCAGGGGAAGCACGCTTTTATAAATTCCCGACTTCCAGCTCCAGCAGCTCGCCGTACTTCTGAATCGCCTGCTCGCGCAGGGCCGGTAGGTGGCCGGTCGGAAACAGGTTCTTGGTGCCGTCGTAGTCGCGCAGGACTTGGCGGGCGACGGTGATCTTGTGTACCTCGGTCGGTCCGTCGGCCAGGCCCATGACGAAGGATTCGGTGATCTGTTTGGAGAACGGCATTTCGTTGGACACGCCCAGCGAGCCGTGGAGGTATAGGGCGCGGCAGGCTACGTCGTGGAAGACCTTGGGCATCTGAGCCTTGACCGCAGCGATGTCTTTGCGCACCTTGCGGTAGTCCTTGTACTTGTCTATCCGCCAGGCGGTGCGCAGGACCAGCAGCCGGAACTGCTCGATCTCGATCCATGAGTCGGCGATTTTTTCCTGAACCATCTGCTTGGCGGCCAGGATTTCGCCCTGGGTCTCGCGTGACAGAACCCGCTCGCACATCAGGTCAAAGGACTTCTTGACCTGGCCGATGGTGCGCATGGCGTGGTG
>JAAXHF010000664.1 GCA_012271025.1 Deltaproteobacteria bacterium
GCAGGCTGGTTCGTGACGGACTAAAGAGTATCGCCTATTTGAGGCGCGAAACCGGGTAAGGAGATAAGACGTGGCAGTTCAACGCCCAAGACTGATTGCAAAAGGAGCGGCAGCGCTCGTCATTGGCTGTTTTCTGTGGACAAGCGCTGCCTCCGTCGCGTATGCGCAAGACGAGGAACCACCCACATTGCTGGATAAGATCACGATATCCTCTTACGCCACCCGCAGCCCGCAACCGACGTTTGATGTCCCGGCGCTTATCTCTCAGGTAGAGACGGATGCCCCAGGCAACGCCCTGGCCGGTGATGTGGCGGATCTGCTGGAATTCACCCCAGGTGTAGAAGTGGACAACGGCCCGCGGCGGACCGGACAGACGATCTCCATCCGCGGTTTTGACGATGAGGCGATCATCACGCTCATGGATGGTCGCCGCCAGAACTTCGAGTCCGGACATGACGGCCGTTTCTATGTTGACCCCTCGCTGCTGAAGTCGATCGAAGTGGTCAAAGGCGCGTCCTCGGCCATATATGGCGGGGGCGGCATCGGCGGCGTGGTGGCCTTTGAAACAAAGGATGCCGCGGACCTGCTGGCCCCAGGCCAGAGCGTGGGTGCCCTGGCTTCTTTCGGCTATCGCAACGCGAGCGCTGAATACGCCCCGAGCCTGACGGGGTTTGGCCGTTACCGCGGCTGGGATGTCCTGGCCAATTTTTCTTTCCGCGATTCGGGTGATATAGAACAGGGTAACGGCAACGAACTGGATACGGACGACCGCCTGCTGTCCGGCCTGTTCAAAGCCGGCTATACCCTGAAGGACTTCCACACGCTCAAGTTTCAGGCGCAGGTGTTTAATAACGACGGGCAGGAGCCAAATAACGGTGCCAGCGCCAGTTCGGCGCTGTCCAACATCATTGTGAATAAGGAAGTGCAGGACAACCAGTTCAGCCTGCGCTACGCCTTCGGTAATTCGGCCAATCGCTGGCTGAGTCCGAAACTTCACCTGTATTACAACGACACCGAGGTGGAGGAAGAAGACGTGACCGGTCGGCGCGTCGGTCGGGTGCAGACACGGGAGATGGAGACGCTCGGCTTTACCATCGATAATCAGACCCGCTGGGCGGTGAGCGGTATGCACGGACATACGTTTTCGTACGGATTTGAAATCTACACGAACGACCAAGTCGGCAAGAGTTCGGCCACCCCGGACGGAAAGCGGGGCGGCGTGCCGGATGCCGAAGCCCTGACGCTGGGCTTTTATCTCCAGGATGAAGTCGCCCTCCACACCCCTATCGGTGAGGTGCTGTTCATTCCGGCCCTGCGCTTCGACCATTACGAGAGCGACGACGAAATCGGGAACTCACAGAACGAACACGAAGTGTCGCCAAAAGTGTCGCTGAGCTACAAGCCGATTGAGAACCTCATGTTGTTCGGGAGCTGGGCCCAAGCGTTCCGAGCTCCCAATCTGACGGAGCTGTATCCGGCCGGCCTGCATTTTCCGGGCGGGTTTCCGTTTGAGTTCGGGCCGTTGACCAGACCGGAAATCGGCCCGGACGGTCGCCCGGTAATCGGCCCCGATGGCCGTCCGGTGCAGGTGCCGGTGCTCAGACCCGATGGCAGCCCAGTGCTCGCCCCCACCGCTTTTGCCCCGGACAACCGTTTCGTGCCGAATCCGGATTTGAAGCCGGAAACCGTCACTACAATCGAGGTGGGGGCGGGGCTAAACTTCGAGAGTGTCCTGGCGGCGAACGACCGTTTGACCGTCAAAGGATCATGGTTTACCAGTGAGGGGGACGACTTTATCACTCCGGAAGTCGATGTCCGGGCCGGAACGACAAAAATCCTGAACATCCCGGACGCCGACCTGATGGGCTGGGAAGCGGAGGGCCGCTACGAACTGGAACTGGTCACCGCCCGACTGGGGCTGTCCTACGTCAAGGCGAAGAACGACGATACCGGTGAATATCTGCCCAACAATGTGCCGCTGACGATTGTTGCAGGGGTCGAGTTTCGGATAGACGCGCTCAACGGCGTAGTCGGCTGGCGTGGCCGGTTTGCCGAGAGAAATGACCGTGTGGGCGACAACGACGTGCCGACCGACGGGTATGGCGTGCACGATCTCTATTTCCGCTGGACCCCGCATCAGCACTGGACGCCGACCGGCCAAGGATTGGGAGCGGTGACTGTGGACTTCGGAATCGAGAATATCGCGGATAAGGCATACACCAAACGCTTCGCCAGTTTGCTGGAAGAAGGCCGCAGTTTTGTCACGCGGGTGTCGTACCAATGGTAGCGGACTCCGTTCGGCGTCTCATTCTGGCCTGGGGGTTGATCTTTTTTGCGTTGCCGGCCCTTGCTGAGGCGCCGCGCCGCGTTGTCACCATTGGCGGAGCCCTGACAGAAATCGTCTATGCGCTGGAAGCGCAGGAGATGCTGGTTGGTAACGACACCACCAGTTATTATCCGCCGGAAGCCGAACGTCTGCCCAAGGTCGGTTATCAGCGCACCCTGTCCGCGGAGGGGATTGTCTCGCTGTATCCCGACCTCGTGATTCTGACCGAAGAAGCCGGACCGCCGGCCGTGCTGGCACAGTTGCAGGCGGCCAATATTCCGATCCTGAGTCTGAGGGCCGGCCGTTCGCTGGCGGATGTACGGGACGCCATCCGGGTGATTGCCAGAGCTCTGAAAAAGGAACGAGCGGGTAGCGCCCTGACTGATGCCATTGACCATCAGACTGCCGAGTTGGCAAAAGTCACGGCCGGGCACCCGACTGACAAACGGGTGCTTTTCATTCTCCAGCATGGCGGCGGTGCGCCGATGGCGGCCGGCCGAGAGACCGCCGCGGACAGCATTATCAGACTCTCGGGTGCCCGGAACGCCGTCTCCGGCTATGCCGGCTATAAGCCCCTTACGCCGGAGGCCGCGGCCGCCCTGCAGCCGGACGTGATTCTCACCACGGCCCGGGGGCTTGCGCAGGCCGGCGGCAAGGACGCCCTGCTGACCGCTCCGGGGCTGTCCCTCACGCCGGCTGCCAGGACCGGCAGCCTGATCGTCATGGATGCCCTGCTGTTGCTGGGGTTTGGCCCGCGTACCGTGCAAGCTGCGGCCACACTGCACGAGGCGTATCAGGGCTTGTGAGCGGGGCAGCGAAACCAGTGGTATTGCCCTTCCTGCGGCTTCGGGCGACCGTGTTGGTGTTGCTGGGCGGGGTATTCGTCCTGACTGCCCTCACGGCCGCATGCATCGGTGCGGTGTCCGTGCCGGTCGTTGCGCTGTTCGACGGCAGCCTGAATACGCAGCAGGAAGCCGTGCTCTTCTCCATCCGGCTGCCGCG
>JAAXHF010000552.1 GCA_012271025.1 Deltaproteobacteria bacterium
AACCGGTTTTTGAGACCGCTTCTAGTCACGGTTCCACTCCCCCGATGACAAGCTCTGTCAACGTTCATTCGCAAGACCGATTTTTGTCAGATGAGACCCTATCCGAAATCGTCGTAGCGCAACACTCTGATGAAATCGCGGTGCCGTGCGTAATTGCTCGCTGTTACACTCAAGAAAAACGGTTGACCGCCGCCCGGCGTTCGGATTATGACAACAGCACATGGCTCTACAGACTCCTCCAGATCTTCTCTTCTGCACTCCACAGGGTACATGGCGAGTTGCTGGTACCCGGGTCTCTCTCGACAGCGTGATCTACGCCTTCTGGGATGGAGCGGCGGCGGAAGAGATCTGCCAGGACTTCCCAAGCCTCACACTTGCGCAGGTCTATGGCGTTATCGCCTATTACCTGACACACCGGGATCAGGTTGACGCCTATCTGAAAGAACAGCAGCAAGCAGCAGACGAAATCCGCCAAGAACTCCAGAATCGTCACAGCGGTTTCCTCGCAGACCTCCGTCAACGCCAGCTCATTCAGCGCCAGTCGCAATCTCGATAAACGTGAGTGCAGTCAAATTTCTGTTTGACGAAGATTTGAATGGCAGAATCGTACGTGGAGTACGCCGACGGCTGCCGAACCTTGATACGCGGACAGTCTCTCAAGTCGGGCTGAGAAAAGCAGCTGATCCAGCCGTTCTCGAACGGGCGGCATCGGAAGCTCGAATAGTCGTCTCTCACGACCACAGCACGATGCGGTCTCACGCACAGGAGTGCCTTGTAGCCGGTCTTCCAATGTCGGGACTCGTCCTCGTACGTCAAGACTACCCGGTCGGACGAGCGATAGAGGAACTCGTTCTCATCGCCGAGGCAACAGCGGCAGAGGAGTGGCAGGGGCTCATTATATTCCTTCCGTTGTGACACTGATGAGCCAAGAAAAGGCAGCTCAATCGCTGCTCGTGTTGCTCATGTCCTCCCGCTCCGGTCCTGAGCCGCCAGCCTCAAACGCCCGCTGTTTTGGTCCAGCGGTTGACCGCTGCCCGGCTTTCGGATTATGACAACAGCTGTCGTTGTTCCACACACCACGAAGGAGGACGCGCATATGGCCGCAGAAGTTGGCAAGGACAAATTACTCGAGATGTATCGCACCATGCAGACTATCCGCCAGTTTGAGGAACGGCTGCGCGATATCTTCAAGGAGGGCAAAATTCCGGGCTTCGTGCATGTCTCGATCGGGGAAGAAGCCTCGGCTACCGGCGTGTGCGCCGCGCTGACCGATACAGACTACATCACCAGCACCCATCGGGGTCACGGCCACCTCATCGCCAAGGGCGGCAAGATCAGCCCCATGATGGCCGAGATCTACGGCAAGAGCACCGGCTATTGCAAAGGCAAGGGCGGCTCAATGCACATCGCCGATTTTGAAATCGGCATCCTGGGTGCCAACGGCATTGTCGGCGCCGGCCTGCCGATTGCCACCGGCGCGGGGCTGGCCGCCCAGGTGCGGGGCAGCGATGAGGTCGCGGTGTGTTTCTTTGGCGACGGCGCCTCAAACGAGGGCACCTTCCACGAGTCGCTCAACATTGCCTCGGCCTGGAAACTTCCGGTCATCTACGTGTGCGAGAACAACCTGTACGGCGAATTCACCGCCGGCAAGGATGTCACCTCGGTCAAAGACATTGCCGACCGGGCCAGAGGCCACGACATGCCCGGCGTGGTGGTCAACGGCAACGACGTGGTGGAGGTCTACGAGACCACCAGCCAGGCCGTCGAACGCGCCCGCCGGGGCGAGGGGCCGACCCTGATCGAGTGCAAGACCTACCGCTGGGAAGGCCATGTGGTGGGCGAAGAAGCCTTCATGGGCGACAAGAGCTACCGCCCCAAGGACGAGATCGAAGAGTGGAAAAAACGCTGTCCGCTCATCACCTTCGAGCAACGCTTCGTGCCGGCCGGGGTGGTCAGTCAAGCTGAGATTGATGCGGTCAAGGCCGAGGTCGCCGGCGTCATAGACGAGGCGGTCACCTTTGCCGAGGACAGCCCCCTGCCGGAGCCGGCGGAAGCCCTCGACGACATGTTCTCAGCCGCCTGAGTTCAGCCCCAGCCACGGGCTCAGCGCTTTTCAAGGAGACACACCATGCCGACTGTTTCATTCATCCAAGCCATCAACTCAGCCCTGGCCGAAGAACTCAGACACGACCCGCGCACCTTTCTGATGGGGCTCGACGTGTGGGTCGGGGCGTTTGGCGCGACCGGCGGCCTGACCGACGAATTCGGCCCCGGGCGCATCCGCAACGCGCCGATTTCGGAGGCCGGCTATGCCGGGGCCGGGGTTGGCGCGGCCATGGCCGGGATGCGGCCGATTGTCGAGATTGAATTTGCCAGCTTTTTTTACTGTTGCTGGGACCAGGTGTGTAATCAGGCGGCCAAGCTGCGCTACATGTCAGGCGGCCAGGCCGACATTCCGATTACCTTCCGGACGGTGTACGGCGCGCTCGGTTCGGCCGCAGCCCAGCACTCAGAGACCGTTTATGCCCAGTTCATGAGCGTGCCGGGCCTGAAAATCGTCGCCCCGTCCGATCCCTATGACATGAAGGGGCTGCTCAAGAGCGCCATCCGCGATAATAATCCGGTCCTGGTGTTTGAGCACATGGGCCTGGGACGGGCCAAACAGGAGATCCCCGACCAGGAATATCTGGTCCCGATCGGCAAAGGCGAGGTCAAGCGCGAGGGGTCGGACGTGACGGTGGTCGGCGTCGGCCTGATGGTCTCCAAAGCCCTCAAGGCGGCCGCCACCCTCGAAGGGGAGGGCGTGTCGGTCGAGGTCGTTGACCCGCGCACCCTGGTGCCGCTGGACGAGGACACTATTCTCAACTCGGTCGCCAAGACGCACAAAGTCCTGGTGGTCGACGAAGGCCACCTGCGCTGTGGCGCGGCCTCGGAAATTGCGGCGGTGATCGCCGACAAGGGCTTTGACTCCCTCGATGCGCCGGTCAAGCGCCTGACCGCCCAGGACGTGCCGATTCCCTACAGTCCGCCGATGGAAAAATTCGTTCTGCCCGACGAACAGAAAATCGCCGCTGCGGTCAAAGAACTCATGGCCTGATCCTGGCCTGAGCGTGGCGGACCGACACTGTAGAGCCTATTGAGAAGGGAGTCTGTGTGGCAGCCGAAGTCGTCATGCCGAAATTCGGCCTTACCATGGTCGAGGGGACAATCCAGCGCTGGTTCAAAAACGAGGGCGACGCCATCAGCGAGGGGGAAGCCCTGTTTGAGGTTGAAACCGAAAAAGTCCTGTATGAGGTCGAATCGACCGCCAGCGGCACGGTTGCCAAGCTGCTGTACGGCCTTGAAGCGGTTGTCCCGGTCGGCCTGCCGGTCGCGGTCATTGCCGAAGCCGGAGAAGACGTGGCCGAGGTGGCCGCCCGCTACAGCGACGGCGCTCCGGCTCCGCAGGCTGCGACCAGCCCGGCCGGCTCGCCGACACCGGGCGCCGGCAGTGCCGCCGCCCCACCTGCCGCGGCAGCGACTGCTGGCAAGCGGGCACCGGTCACCCCCGCCGCCCGTAAACT
>JAAXHF010000613.1 GCA_012271025.1 Deltaproteobacteria bacterium
AAGCCCTCGGCAAACCAGGTCGGGTACAGCAGGGCCTGGTCCACACCCATGGCGTCCATATCGCGCAGCCGGGCCTGGGGGTCGCACGCGCCCTCGGTCATGGCGTGACGGGTGTCGGGGTCAAGCTCGCCGACCTGCTCCCAGCTCATGCCCGGCCGCCAGATGGCGTGGCGGGGGATGTTGGGATTTGTCTGGTCACGAAACACCTCGCCGTTGATCTTGAGGTAGGCGTCGTACTCGCCCTCCTCACGCCACAGGGAGAATTTGCCCAGCGCCCGATACTCGGGCTCCAGATAGGTGTGCCAGATGTCAGCAGACTCGACTATGTGCGAGTTGGCATCAAAAACCGGAAAGCGCTTGCGGCTCATACGCGGCCTCCCTCGGAGCCGTTGGCTCGGGCCTGCCCGTTGACCGGCCGGCCGCGTTCCCGGTAGGGCCGAATCAGCGCCGCCTCGGGTTGCAGGGCGTGCTGGACTTCGGCCTCGGTCGGCCACCAGTCCGGTCGCTCAATCTCCGTCACCCGTTCCCGAATGAACTCACGGGGTGTCTCGATATGGTACAGCTTACGGGCGTTGGCGCCCAGAAACCGGGCCTGCTCGGGGGTCGGCAGGCCACACGTCTCCATCGTCTCAATCGCCCGCCAGGCGTCGTCCCCGTCGTGATGATACACGTCCGAGGACCAGGCCAGAATGTCCCCGTAGAATTCGGGTAGGCGTGACGGCGGCGCCTCGTCGCCCTCAAACCCTGTCACGCAGTGCTCGAAAAAGGTCTCGCTCGGCAGCCGCTTGAGCGGCGACAGCTCCCGCTCGTTGCGGTACAGCTTGTAGAACTTGTCGCAGCGGTCGAGCAGAAAGCTGAGCCACGTCGAAGAAGCCTCAAACACGGCCGCTCGCAGCTGGGGATGGCGGTCAAAGAAGCCCGACATCAGCACCATGGTCACCCACAGCGCGGCCTCGGCCTGGAAGTTCTGGACATTGGTCAGAAACGAGTGGGGCAAACCCGAGGAAATGATGGTCCGGGCGATCAGCTCGGCGCCTGAGTACTGTTCGGCATAGCCGGAGGGCTTGAGCGAGCCAAAGGCCGGAAAGGGGTGCATGCCGTACACCACCCCGGTCTCCTCCATCGCCCGCCACACCGGCTCGTATTTCGGCTGCAACGGGTAGTTGCCCATGGCGTCAACCGGCCGGATCAAGCCCACCCGACAGCCCTTGGCCGCCACCCGGTGAACCTCCTGGGCGGCAAACTTGGGGTCTTGCATGGGCAGCAGGGCGGCAAAGAACAGGCGCTGAGGGTCCTCCTGGCAGTACTCGTAGGCCCACTCGTTGTAGGCCTTGCACATGGCCTTGGCGCCCAGGGCGTTTTGCAGCCAGGGGTAGGTGTCGATATCGGTGGGAATGATCATGACCTGATCGATGCCCTGGATATCCATATCGCGCAGGCGCTCTTTGGGTCGGTACGACCCCTTGTGGTCCAGATAGTCGGCCTGCTCTGCGCTCAGGGCAGTCTTGCGGTTCAGGTTGCGGACGTACAGGGCGCGCTGGATATCGTGCTTGAGCCCCGGGCCGGCCAGGGAAATGGCGTTGAGCCTACCCCGCGCCCCGCCGATCCGCTGTGAGCCGATGCCCGCCCCAGGGACGCCGTTAACGATCAGCTGTTTGGTCTCGGCGTCGTACCACATGGTGGTCTTGAGGGCTTCCAGCTCGTCCGGGCTCAGCCAGTCCTTGGCCCGCTCCCAGATCCAGGGCGGCTCGGTGACGTGGGCGTCACAGTCAAAGGTCGGAAAGTCCTTGGTCATTGGCGCAAATGTTTGCATCGGCATCCAGCCTGTCTCCTTTACGCGTCTCCTCGCCAGCCTGCGTCCCCGAACGGGAACACGGCTTGCCTGACGGCGGCTTTCAGTGTAGCCAGAGCATAGGCCAAAGACCCAGGCCAGAGCAAGATCACACGGAGGGAGCCATGTCAGAACTGAACGAGTACAACAAGCAGGTCATTGCCGAATTTCGGGCCAACGAGGGCAAGGTCGGCGGGCAGATGGAAAACATGCCGGTGATACTGCTGACCATGACCGGGGCCAAGAGCGGCCGGACGATCACCAAGCCGCTGGTGTATACCACCGACGGGGAGCGGATTGTGGTCATCGCCTCTTTCGCCGGCGCGCCCCACCATCCGGGCTGGTACCACAACCTGGTCGCCCACCCCGAGGTGACGCTCGAAATCGGCACTGAGCGCTTTCGGGCCAGGGCGGAGGTGACGAGCGGCGAGGAACGCCAGCGGCTGTTCGACGCCCAGGCGGCCCAGATGCCGATTTTTCACGACTACCAGAAAAAGACCAGCCGTCAGATTCCGGTCGTGGTCTTCAACCGGCTTGACTGACACGCCGGGGCGGCGCGCGTCGCCCCATACCCCCTATCTGCGATCAACGAACACCCGCTCCTTGGCGACCCACATGGCCGAGCGCGGAAAGTCGATGAAGTAGGATTCGTCCTCGACCGCGATCTGCATGGCCCGCTGGCCCTCGGGCGTGGTCCCGGTCGCAGCCAGATCAGTCCGGTCGAACCAGGCCTCGGCGTGGCCGGTGTAGGGCGCAGCCGCCGTCCCTCGGCTGGCCCGCAGCTGGGCCTCAATCTCGTCCTCGAAGCGGTGGACTTGCAGGTAGCGCTTCATCCGCATGCCGGACGCCACCCCCCGAATCAGCGGGCCGTGGTTGGTACGCCAGTACAGCTGGGCCTCGTCGAGGCTGAGCGTGTCGGGATGGCGCAGACAGAAGAACAGCTTGAGCAGACCGCTGTTCTCGCGCGCTACCAGCTCCTCGGGAATCGGATTGACCTGGGGATACTCATACGCCAGCCACAGCGGCGACTGGGCCAGGTCGATAAACCGGTCCTCGTCCTCGACCAGCTCCTGGGCTGCGGCGCGGCCCGCCTCGGTCCCGAAGGTCCCAACCAGGGCTTCACGGTTGGTCCACCACACCTCGGCCACACCGTCATACACCGGATCCATACCGCCGCGCGCCCCGGCCAACTGATCGTTGATCGGGTCGTCCAGGGTGTGGACCTGCACATAGCGGTGCATGGCCAGGGCGGTGGCGTGCCTGGCCACCAGCGGGCCGTGCACCTCGCGCCAATACTGCTGGAATTCGGCCCGCGACATGCCGGGTTTGCGACGCAGGACAAACGTTAAGCGAATCATGCCAAGCCTCCTTATGTGTGCCGAATCACTTGGGCGGAAACGGCGCGGAAAAGCCGTCGCTGAGCTGGCGCTGGGGCCACAGGAACTGGAGGCTGATACGCTCGATCAGCCATTCGTCGTCACGCTTGCGGTAGGCGTCGTCATACACCCCGAACCACTCGACCGGATTGGCCGCCGGGTCGGTGTGGGTCAGCACGTCTATGAGGTACGACCGGCCCACCGCAGTCGTCGGGCTCGTCAGCTCGATCCAGTGGTTGCCCGTGTTGTGCAGGGAACCGAACTCGGACTGGATCTGCTCGCGGAACACCTGCGCGTAGTTGTGTCTGATCGTTTCCCGGCCGTGCCACTCGCCGTACGGCCCGAACTCGCACACCGCATCCTCGGTGAACAGCGCCGCCAGGGCGTCGATGTCCCCGCTGTCCAAAAGGTGGGCGTACAGGTTCCTGAGCTTGCGGATGGCCTCGACCTCCAGCAGTTCGCGCAGCTTCTGAATCTCTTCGTAGCTAAACGGCATTTCTTCAGGCATGTCGTCTCTCCGTGTTACACACCTCAGCGGGTGTAGTGCAGCTTCAGACCCGGTCGGGGCCAGTCCATGGCGACGAGGCTGCCCAGACCGGTCAGGGTGATATAGGCCGTTCTGAGGTCCGGCCCGCCAAAGCAGATATTGGTCGTCAGCGGATCGGGGGTGGGCAGGTGTTCAACCGACGCGCCGTCGGGCGAGATCACGCTGATGCCGCTGGTCATCAGGGTGGCGATGCACACATTGCCCGCGCTATCGACCGCCATTGAATCGAGCAGCTGGTAGCCGGGCAGGCCGGTCAACAGCTTGCCTCCACCGGGCCCGGTCAGCAGCTGGCCGTCCCCACCGTCCGTATCGGCAAATTCTCCGGGTCCAGACAGCTCCCACTCCCACACCCGGCCCTCGAAGGTCTGGGCGACGTACAGCGTGGTGTCGCCGGGCGCCAGACCAACGCCGTTCGGACCGTCAATCGGATGTACCATCTCGGTGATCGACGAGCCGTCCGTCTTGGCGTAATACACGCCGCCGCGATCCTTGCTGCGCTCCTGGACCTTACCGAAATCGGTGAACCAGAACCCGCCGGCGGCATCAAAAACCAGGTCGTTGGGACCCCGCAGCCGATGTCCGCCACACTCGGTATACAGGGTCTCGACCGCACCGGTGGTGATATCGACCCGCTGAATGCTGCCGCCCGTATAGTCGTCCGGCAGACCTTCTGCGGGAATAAGCTTCCCGTCAACCTCCGTCATCTTGAGGCCGCCGTTATTGCACACGTACATCAGGCCGTCCGGACCGACCGCCGCCCCGTTGGCCGAGCCGCCCAACTCGGCGACCACGTCCTTTGTCCCGTCCGGCCGGACCCGCACCAGCCGGCCGGTCTGTAGCTCGGTGACGATGACGCTGCCGTCGTCCATGGCCACCGGTCCCTCCGGATACAGCAGGCCCGAGGTAATTTCTCGTAACTCTGGCATAAGGCTCTCTCCTTTATTCCGCTTCCAGCGCGTCGGATAGACGCACGAAGGCGTTAAAAAAATCTTCCTTGAACTCCTGGACCAGCGCACCGGCCGACATCTGACGGTTCATCAGCCCGACCCCCTGGCCGACCCAATAGGTGGCCAGCTGTTGTGCTCCCGCATGGCCGCTCTGGGACAGCTTGTCAACCTCGCGCAGGGCCGGCTCGGTGACCAGCGACTGGAGCGGCATGGGCAGCGGCGCCGGGCTGGCCTCGGCCTCCCAGGCGTCGGTCCAGGCCGACCTGAGCTGGCGGGAAGGCTTGCCGGTGCGGGCTTTGGAGCGCACGGTATCGCGCGAGGAGGCGGCCAGCATCTTTTCCTTGACCACCGGGTTGGTCTCGGCCTCGCTGGTCGTCAGCCACACCGAACCGGTCCACACCCCGGCCGCCCCCATCGCCATGCAGGCAGCCATCTGGCGGCCGGTCACAATCCCCCCGGCGGCCAGGATCGGGATATCCCCGTAGGGCTGAATCGCCTCATGAATTTCAGGGATCAGCACCAGCGTCGAAATCTCGCCGCAGTGGCCGCCGGCCTCCCCGCCGGCCGCCACCAGCAGGTCAACCCCGGCCTGAACCTGACGGATGGCGTGGTGCTTGGCCCCAACCAGGGCGGCCACCGGCACGTGGTGGCGCTTGCCCATGTCGAGCATGATCTGGGGTGGGACGCCCAGCGCGTTGGCCACGAGCCTGATGGGATGGGCAAAGGCGACCTCCAGGACCTCGGCCGCGCCGCTGGCCTGCATGTTCTGGCTGGCCCGGAAGGAGTCGTCACGGAAGCCGTACACGCCCTCCGAGGGGATATCGTGCTGGGCCAGAATCCCGGCCGCAAACTGAAAATACTCCTGTGGAATAGCGGCCTGAACCTTGTCTCTGGTCAGCCCGCCGACGCTCTCCTGGGCGATCTTGTTGGGCACGATCAGGTCAATCCCGTACGGCCTGCCGTCGATGTGCTCGTCAATCCAGCCCAGCTCTTCTTCGAGACGGTCGGGTGGATGGGCGACCGCACCAAAGACCCCCATGCCGCCGGCCTTGGAGACCGCCACCACCACGTCTCGGCAGTGGGTGAACGCAATCAGCGGAAACTCGATGCCAAACATGTCGCAAATGGGCGTTTTCATTCCTGTCCTCGTTTCGTGTCGTCGGATGTTGAAGCAGTCCCGGGCGGAGTCTGATCGAGGGACTTGATATAGGGATTTTTGCGTCCCTTCATCTTTGAGAAGTCATAATGTGCTCTCATGATTGTTGCCTCCAGTACCCCTGTTCTTCAATGTTGTCCGCTCTTCTTGCTGAAGGGCCCGTGTGGGTCGGCCCTATTTGTGGCGTATCACGATCGCTCGGAACGCCTTGAGGGTCGCCGAAGAGTTCGAGTGCTGCCACACTAAACAAAGAGGGAGCTTGAGATCAAGATCGACCACGGGCACGAAATCCACAAATTGTGGCTTGCGTCCTTCATTGGCCGAATTGCAAAAGCCGATACCAATCCCAGCCGAGACCAGACTGAGCAGCGTCCTTTCGTCCACGGCTTCCTGCACGACACGAGGCGACAACCCGCCGGCGTCAGCAGCGGTCCTGATTTGGTCCACATAGGCCGAGGCGTGAGAGCGCGAAAGGCCCACGAACGCTTCGTCCTTGAGTTCGTGCAAGCATACGTCCCGCCGCTTCTTCCAGCCGTAGCGTCTCGGCACGGCGAGCACGACCGTGTCCATCCGAAGCGGCAATGTCTCGCACCCTTCCGGCAGCGCCTCCAGGGTGTAACAAAAACCGGCGTCAAGCTGGCCGGCTGTAATTGCCTCGAACTGATCGATCGAGAACATGGGCCGTAGATCGAGACTGACCTGCGGATATCGCGCGCGGTACTGTTGGAGCGCTGCGGGAAAGGCCCCAAACCAAGAGGCGTTTTCGATAAATCCGATGCACAGCCGACCGACTTCTCCTCTGGCCACCCGGCGCGTACGCTCCACGGCCTCATCGGCACGGCTGAGTATCTCACGCGCCAGTTCGAGGAAAACCTGCCCGGCGGCGTTCAGCCGCACCCCGCGTGACAGGCGGTCAAACAATGCGTAGCCTATCTCGTCCTCAAGCTGGCGTATCTGCCGGCTCAGTGCGGGCTGGACGATGTGCAAGCGTCCGGCGGCGTGCCGCATGTTCTCGTCCTCGGCAACAGCCACAAAGTAGCGTAAGTGTCGCAGCTCCACGAATTACCTCACAGGTATCAATCCAATTGATATAAAATAATTGTGCTATAAATCAACTTGCCCTATGGTGAAGCCGAGCAAGGGAGGTCTGAACATGATGAGAGCCCTGACCGCAAGCGCAGCGTTGGCTTTCGCCCTCATGGCAACACACGCAGAGCCGGCAACGATTAAACCCGTTACGTTTGACAGCCAGGGTCGTTCCCTGGTCGGAAATTTGTATCTGCCCGATGATTATGAGGACGGCCGGAAACTGCCTGGTCTTGTCGTGACCGGCGCTTGGACGACTGTTAAAGAACAAATGGCGGGCACGTACGCCGCCGCCATGGCAGATCGGGGCTATGCCGCCCTGGCTTTCGACTTTCGCGGCTGGGGGCAGTCGGACGGCCGGATTCGGTATTTGGAGAATCCCGAACGCAAAACTGAGGATATCCACGCGGCCGTGCATTACCTAGGCAGGCGACCCGAAGTCGATGGAAACCGGATTGGCGGATTGGGCATTTGCGCCTCGGCCGGCTATATGAGCGATGTCGCCCTCAATAACGGCGCCGTCAAATCCTTGGCCCTGGTGGCCCCCTGGCTTCATAACGCCGAAATTGTGAAAGCCGTGTACGGCGGAGACGAAGGCGTCAGCCGACTCATCCAGGCCAGCCGGCAGGCGGAAAAGTCGCCTGAACCCGTCATCGTAGAAGCGGCCAGCCTGACCAACGACGCAGCCGTGATGTATCGAGCGCCGTATTACACCCAGCCCGACCGCGGCCTGATCCCGGAATACGACAACAAATTTAATCTGGCCTCGTGGCAAGGCTGGCTGACGTATGACGCGATCCAGTCGGCAGACAATCTGAAAAAGCCTGTTCTGCTGGTCCATTCCGAAGCCGCCGCCATTCCGCAAGGGGCGCACGAATACGCCCGTCGCCTGGGCCGCCACGTCGTGGAAGTGTGGTTGGACGACGTGAGCCAATTTGACTTTTACGACCAGCCGATTCCGGTCAAAACATCGAGTGACGCCGTGGCCGAGCATTTTCACACAACACTGGCAGCGACCTCCTCGACCGCCAACGCGGCCGTCAAAGACGAGGCCGCGATCCGAACGATCATCGAGGGCCTCGGTCCTCTGGTGGACCGGGGGAACTTTGAAGCGGTCGAAAAACTATATGCCGACGAGATAGAGATGGATTACACCTCCCTCAACGGCGGCGAAGTGGAGCGGAAAAGCCCCCAAGCGTTAATGACCCAGTGGGCGTCTTTCTTACCCGGCTTTGACCGCACCCGGCACGTTGTCTCCAACATCGCCGTCACGCTCGACGGGATACGGGCCGAAGCGACCGCCTATGGCATCGCCGATCACTATGTGGATGATCTGGCCTGGCAGGTCAAGGGCCAGTACCACTATAGCTTGCAAAAGGACGCTGGGACGTGGCGAATCACCAGCCACAGGTTCGCGCTGGAGGAGGAAAGCGGCACCCGCGACGTGTTCGAGCCGGCCATTCGCCAGGCCGCCGCCAATCCCGCAGCCTACATCAAACGGCAGCAAACGGAAAAAGCCGTGCGGGACTTCCTGACCGCACTGGAAGAGAAGGACATGGAGAAGTTTGCGGGCGTCTGGGCTGAGGACGCGGTTCTTGAGATGCCCTACGCGCCGGAAGGTTTCCCCAAGCGTGTGGCTGGGAGAGAAGACCTCATCAAGCATTATGCGGCATGGCCGCAGAACAGCGGAAAAGCCGATTTTACCTCACAGCTGGTCTTTCACCCCCTGCGGGATCCGGAGAGAATTTTTGTCGAGTTCAAAGGGGCGGTAGAGATTGTGCCGACAGGTCGGTTATATCACCAGAGCTATGGCGGCCTGTTTCATGTGGCGGACGGGAAGATCAAACTCTTCCGCGAGTATTTCGACCCTGCTCCCTTCACGTGGGCTTTTGGTTTGGACGAGGGGGGAAGCTTTCAGGCTGGAGAATCCTGAGGTTCTTCAGCCGTGTCTGCTCAGGCGACCAGGGCTCTGACCTCGGCCGGGCTCGGGCCGCCGGGTCGCAGCAGGACGACCGCATCATCAAAGCCGGCCTCGGCAAAGCGCGATAGCGTGTCCCTGGCCCAGCCCAAGTCGTGGTCGCCGCCGAGCTGAATGGTGGACACAATAGCCCGCTTGCCCCCGGCCGCACGGTAACGGCCCAGGGCGGCGATGACCTAGTCGGGGGTCCGGTAGTGAGCCGAGGCAATCCAGCCGTCAAAATCGCTGGCCGCCCGCTCCACCCCGGCGCCCCAGCTGCCGAGCAGCAGGGGCGGACCGCCCGCCACCGTCCGCCACGGCGTCAGGTCGGCCCGTTCATTCTTGCCCTCGGTCAGTAGGGTCTTGAGGCGGGTCAGGCTGGTGTCAAAGGTCTTGAAGCGCGCGGCGTAGTCGCGTTCAAAGGCGACAAAGTCGGTTTCGGTAGACCCCGCACCAAGGCCCAGCGTCAAGCGCTCGCCACACACCTGCGTCAGGGAAAAAATGCGGTGGGCCAGGTCGGTCTCGTGATACAGGGGTAGCTGCAGAACGGCCGTCCCGAGTTCTATGTCCGTGGTGACATTGGCAGCCGTTGCCAGGGCGATAAACGGGTCGGGGATCATGAACCTGCGACCGACCGCCTGGGCCATCCACAGGCTGTCAAAGCCTTCCCCGGCGTAGCGTCTGGCCTGCTCTGCCAGATCAGACATGTGAGGCTGGGCCGACAAAAAGCCGAACAGTGCGCCTAATCTCATGTCTCCCTCACGCTAGACAAACCGGCCCTCTTTGCGGGGCTGACGACCGAGCGCCAACTCCGGCGGCAGCAGACCCGCCTCCTGCTCGGCCGCCAGCGGCGGGGTGAAGTAGCCCAGGGCGTCGCCCATCATCGTATAGCCGAGCAGTTCCTGGAGTTCCGGCGCAAAGTCTTTGGCCAGCTCCGGCGGGCAGGACAGGTACTGGTTTTCTTCCTGGCGCAGCCAGCCCAGGGAATAGCCGATGTTCAGCCCCACCCGGTCGGCCGAACTGGTATTGGCCCCGCCACCGTGAAGGACGCTTCCCGAATAGACCAGGACCGAGCCCGGCGCCATTTCGGCGCAGGCGATGTCGGCCGGGCTCGCCTCACGCTCCTCGGGCCACGCGGCACTGCCCGGCACCACTCGGGTCGCACCGTTCTCGCGGGTGAACTCAGTCAGCGCCCACATGGTGCTGAGCTGCGGCTCAAGCCCGCGCAGGTACTGCCCCCACACCAGCCGGTCGCGGTGCAGAAACTGCGTGGGCTGGTCCGGCATGATCCGGATGACCTGTGACAGGTGGAGCTGGTAGCGCTTGCAGTTGGGCAGCAGGAACGCGTCGCATACGCCCAGGATGGTGGCCTGCATGACGATGTCCCGGCATGCCGCCGAGCGGGCGATCAGCGCCCCGGTCCGCGTCGTTCGGTAGCCGGAATCCTTGTCCCGACCGACCGGGGCGGCCTGACTGAAGGGCAGCAGCTCGTCCAGGGCGGCTTGGGCCTGGTGTGGGTCAATCACCCGCTCAAGCACGACCGCGCCGTCGCGGGTGACAGCGGCCGCAATAGCCTGGGGCGATGCCGTCGCGCTCAGATAGCTCAGCTGTGCCATTGGGCTGTTCCTCTTGCGGGCTAGGCAAACCGGCGCGGCTTGCGCGGTCGGCGGCCGAGTGCGAATTCCGGCGGTCGCAGGCCAATCTCCTGGTCGGCCGCCACCGGCGGGGTGAAGTAGCCCAGGGCGTAGTTCATCATCGCATAGCCGAGCAGTTCCTGGAGTTCCGGCGCAAAGTCCTTGGCCAGTTCCGGCGGGCAGGACAGGTACTGATTTTCCTCCTGACGCAGCCAGCCCAGAGAATAGGTGATGTTCAGCCCCACCCGGTCGGCCGGGCTGGTATTCGCTCCGCCGCCGTGGATCACCGTCCCCGAATACACCAGGACCGAGCCGGGCGCCATTTCGGCATAGGAGATGTCGGCCGGGCTGGCCTCGCGTTCCTCGGGCCACGCGGCGCTGCCCGGCACCACCTGGGTCGCGCCGTTTTCCTGGCTGAACTCGGTCAGCGCCCACAGGGTGTTGAGCTGGGGCTCAAGGCCGCGCAGATACTGCCCCCACACCAGCCGGTCGCGGTGCAACAGCTGTTTCGGCTGGCCCGGCATAATGCGGATGACCTGGGCCAGATGGAGCTGGTAGCGCTTGCAGTTGGGCAGCAGGAACTCGTCGCACACGCCCAGGACGGTGGCCTGCGTGGCCAGCTCCCGGCACGCCGCCGAGCGGGCGATCAGCGCCCCGGTCCGGGTGGTCTGGTAGCCCGAGAACTCGTCGCGGCCGACCGGGGTGGCGTCAACAAAGGGCCGCAACTCGTCAAGCGTGGCGGCGGCCTGATCCCGGCTGATCGCGTTTTCCATGATGACCGCGCCGTCGCGGGCTATGGCTGCGGTCAGCTCTTGCGGCGAAGCGCTTGCGGATAAGCGAGTCAACTCCGGCATTGCAATTCTTCCTTTCGCATAGACGGTTTATATCACCCCGAGTTGTCGCGCAGCGTCTGGGCCAGGACGTAGGCCGGCACCAGCACCAGCAGGGCCAGCGTGACCACGTTGCCGATTTTGTCGATCAGGGCCGGGTACATGTCGAGGTGATACATGTGGTAGCTGAAGTGGGGCAGCTGGGCGACCAGCCAGCCGAGCGCCGCAGCCAGGGCCAGCTCACGGGTCCGGTAGACCACGGCCACCAGCGTGACCACCGCCAGGGACAGATAGCCACCGCCCACATCCCGGACCAGATGCTCGTTGAACGGCCCATCGACCGACACCCAGCTGAGACCCAGGCCCGGAAAGCTGTCATAGAATGCCTGCGGAAAAAAGAGTGCCCAGACGCCCACCACCCCGCCGCTGACGATTAGAAACCACAGGCTGGTGCGGACACGGGTGTTCATGGGGCTCTCTCCCCGGAGTGCTCGTCCGCAGCGGCCAACCCGCCTGTCTTCACGTACAACTCGCAGCCGCCGGGCGAGACGGGCGTGTGGCCAGCCCCGGCCGGCAGCCGCAGCCACGCATGGCGTTCATATACGCCGTGTTCATCCGCGAACCCGCCGTTCAGCACAAACAGTTCCACCCCGTCCTCATAACAGATCGTCCCCGGACGGGTAGCCGGAGCCCAGCGTTGCAGCTCTGCCGTGTCGGCAAAGCCGGCTTGGGCGTACAGGGGCTTGCGCTCAATGCCGGACAGCTCGGTCGTTTGCCAGGCCAGCTCCGCAGTCCGCAGCGCGACGCACCGGCGACCCGGCCCGGCGTACTGTCGGAGTTTCACAAACAGCACACAGCCCGGCTTGGAAAAGGGCGCGTGTCGGAATCCCTCGGGGCTCAGCAGATAGGTCCCGGCCGGCCAGTCGCCCCGTTCGTCTGAAAAAGTCCCCTCAAGGACCAGGATTTCTTCGCCGTCGGGATGCGCATGGGCGGGAAAGGACGCGTTCGGATCGTAGCGGACAAGCGAGGTCACCCGACCGGCTTCTGCGCTGCCGACCAGGTGCAGCCGTTTGCGCCACACCGTCCGGCTCGGGCTGGCCTGCCAGGCCAGGCTTGCGGCGTGCATCACCGCCCGCTGGCTCAGATCGGCGTTCATGGCGTGGCTGACGGTCATGCGTGTGTGCTCCCCGGATTTGAGTTCCCCGCCCGCGTGGTCTACATGTGCAGACATACCGCCCACACCCACAGGAGGCAATAGTATGCGACTCGGACTCGTCAGCGGCTACTCAGGCCCGAAGATGAACGAAACCATGCAGGTGATTCTGGAAGCCGAACGGCTGGGCTTTGACTCGGTCTGGACCGGCGAGGCGTGGGGCTCCGACGTGGTCTCGTTTCTGGCCTTTGTCGGAGCGCGCACGTCCAGCATCAAGCTCGGGGCCGGCATTTTACAGATGCAGGCCCGCACCCCGGCCATGACCGCCATGACCGCCATGACGCTCGACGGGCTGACCAACGGCCGCTTTCTGATCGGGCTGGGGCCGTCCAACCCCCAGGTCATCGAGGGCTGGCACGGCGTGGCCTACGGCAAGCCGCTGCAACGCTACCGTGAGTACATCGACATCATCCGCCGGATTCTTGTCCGCGAGCAAAAGCTACGCTACGACGGCCAGGAATACCAGATTCCGTACACCGGCCCGGACGCCAGTGGTCTGGGCAAGCCGCTCAAGAGCATCCTCCACGGCCGGCCCGATATGAAGATCTACACCGCCTCGATCGGCCCCAAGGGCATCGCCCTGGCGGCCGAACTGGCCGACGGGCTGCTGCCGGTGTGGATGAGCCCGGACTGGTGCGCCGACTACTACACGCCCCAGCTTGAGGCCGGCTTTGCCAGGGCCGGCAACGGCAAGAGCATGCAGAATTTCGATCTGGCGCCGTATGTAAGCTGTGTGCTGGGTGACGACCTCGACGCCTGCCGCGCCCCGGTCAAGGCCAGCCTGGCGCTGTACATCGGGGGCATGGGCGCCCGCAGCAAGAACTTCTACAACAGCTATGTCCGCAACTTCGGCTATGAGGGGCTGGCCGGCCAGCTTCAGGATTTGTACCTGTCGGGTCGCAAGGCCGAGGCCCAGGCGGCCGTGCCCGACGAGCTGGTTGACGCCGTGGCCCTGGTCGGCCCCAAAGAACGCATTGCCGAGCAGCTGAGCCGCTGGAAGGCCTCGCCCGTGACCACCATGCTGATCGGCACCAACCAGGTCGAAGCGCTGCGGGTGCTGGCCGAGCTGTGCCTGTAGGGGGGTCCTCAGCTGAGTAGGTCGGATTAGCGGAGCGTAATCCGACACAATATCCCGCCCGGCCTGCAGGAAGCAATTCTCAGGGATGCAGCGCCGTGCTGTTGCGTTCGACAATGAAGGTGCCGCGGCGCTCGACAAAGTCGCTCACCGCCTCGGACAGCGCCTCGGGCCGGTCGCCCGCGATATCGTGGCCCGCGTCATAGCTCAGGGCATAGTAGCACTCGGGCAGACGCTCGACGTACAGCCGGCCCGTCTCCGGCGGGATGGCGGGATCGTTGGTGCCGAACAGCACCAGCGTTGGCGCCCGCACCTCGCCCAAGCGTCCGGTCAGGGCCGACTCGGCGCCAGCCTCGGGCAGCAGCACCATCGGTGATATCAGCGCCAGCCCGTCAACGTGGTTCGGGGCGTCCACCGCCTGCCACAGGGCAAGCGCGGCCGTGTCGTCGCTGCCGATCACCACATAGCGATCCAGACCAAGCGCGGCGACCGCCCGGTTCAGCCGACCGGCGACCGCCTCCTGCTCCTGGTCCGCCGAGGCGGGCAGCTCCAGGACGACGACCCGGAACTGCCGGGCCAACAGGCTGGCAAAGGCAGACAGCTCCAGCTCCCCAGCTAATATGACCACCGGACTGCCCTGCCCGGCTTCCAGATACCGCAGCGGCGTCCCGTCCACCTGTATCGAACGCTCAACACTCGGCCCGCTCATGGCATCCCCCCGGCTTACGCCCCGGCTGCGGCCGCAGCCTCGGACGTCTGGCTGGCTGTGACGCCCAGATGGCGAACGCGGGGCAAGACCTCGGTGGCAAACAGCCGCATCGACCGCTCGGCTTCTTCGAGGCTGATCCCGGCTCCGCCAAAGCCGATATCCAGCACCCCGACCCCGGTGGTTTCATGGAAGTCCGTGATCTGCCTGACCACGGTATCCGGGCTGCCGCAGAAGCGCAGCTCGCCCAACCCAAAACCGGGCTGGGTCTGGGTCGGCGGCGGCACCGCAGCCCCACGTCCCCGGAACAGGTTGGCCGCCCCGTCCCCGCTGAAAAAGCGCGCCTCCATCTCGGCGGCCCCGGCATCGTCTTCGGCCACCGCGCCAAAGCAGCGGTACAACAGTTGCTCGGGAGTCGGCTGCCAGCCGTGCTCGGCGCATTCCTGCGTGTAGTGGTCGGTCATCTGGGCCGTAATGTGGCCGGGATAAAACGACACGCCCAGCCCCAGCCGGTGGGCGGCCGCAAACGAGGCCGATTCCAGGCTGTTGCCCGAATAGTACAGGGGCGGATGGGGCTGCTGGACCGCTCCCGGCCACACCGACACGGTACGGAAGCGGTAGTAGCGCCCCTCCCAGCCGAACGGCTGCGGCTCGGTCAGCGCACGGGTAATCAGCAGGCTGGCCTCCTGGGTGCGAGCCCGAGTCTCATCCGGGTTGGTCCCGTAGGCCAGAAACTCGTTCGGCGTCCCGCGCAGAAACAGGACCACCAGACGGCCGCCGCTGAGCTGATCGAGCATGGCGATCTCTTCGGCGATGCGAACCGGATTGTTCATCGACACCAGTGGCCCCAGCACGGCGATCTTGGCCTGACGCACGACCTGGCTCAGGGCGGCGGCAAACACGGCCGCGTTGGGCGTTTGGAGCAGGGGCGTGTAGTGGTGTTCCGAGCAGCTGACCCAGTCAAAGCCGAGTTCGTCGGCCAGCTTGGCCTGAGCCAGGGCCAGCCCGAGCGACTGCTGGCCGACCTCCGAGCGGAACAGGGCCGGCGGGGTTGGCCAGCCCCGGTGTTTGAAGGCTTCCGGCGAAAGATAGCTATTGGTGCAAAAGAACGACGCCTGCATAAGTCTGTCCTCCCCGACACGTCCACAGGGTCATACACCACCCGCCTTGTCAACGTATCGCGTCGTGTGTCGAGCCGGTTTCTAGGAATGTACAACACAGGTTGAAAAAGGGGATTTCCTATTGGAGTTCACATCACTTTTCGTCTAATCTGAGCCCCATGATTAAATTGAATATCCGTCAGGCCAAAACCCACCTGTCTCGCTATCTGAAGGACATCGAAGCCGGAGAAACCATTCTGCTGTGCCAGCGTAACGTCCCTATAGCTGAAATTCGGCCCCTGCCCAAGCGACGGAAAACACCGCGCCGGCTCGGAACGGCAAAAGGCCAAGTCCCAGTCCCGCCGGAGTTTTTTGATCCCCTGCCCGAAGAGATTTTGCGGGCTTTCGAGGGCCACGGTCACAACACTCGTTTGACCGACTCCTGATATGCCAGGCGCTGACTCACGGGTTAGTGCTCGTCAGCCCTGACCCGGTCATGCAGCAGTATCCGGTCCGAACGCTGTGGTAAGCCATGCTGTGGTGAGCGCTGAGACTGAAAGGACGATCCCTATGACACGCCACACCGACACAGTCATTAACGCAGACGCCCATATCCTTGAGCCGCCCGACCTGTGGCAGCGCTATATCGACCCGGCCTTCCGCGACCGCCCGATCTGCATCAAAACCGACGCGCGCGGTCTGGAGTATCTGGAGATCGACGGCAAGCTGTCCAAGCGCAACTCCGGGGGCATGCTGTTCACCGTTGGCGGCTACGGCAAAAGTCCCCAGGAACTCATGCTCCGGCCGGACCGCACCTACGCCGGCACCGCCCCGCTGGGCGCCATGGACCCACGGGAACGCCTGACCTACATGGATCAGGAGGGCGTGGACGCCTCGGTGCTGTACCCCTCCCTGGCTCTGCTGTGGGAACCCGAGGTCTTTGACGCCGGCCTGTGCGACGCCTACTGTCGGGCCTATAACCGCTGGATCGTCGATTTCTGCGCCGACTCCGCCGACCGTCTGATCCCCATCGCCCATATCTCGCTCGGCGATGTCGAGCGGGCCGTGGCCGAGTTGGAGCGCAGCGTCAGGGACGGCGTGCGGGGCGCGTTTGTGGCGCCGCATACGATCAGCCGTACCCCCCACGGTCATCCCGACCACGATCCGTTCTGGGCCAAGGCCGCCGAGCTGGGGGTGCCGATCGGCATCCACCCCACGATTGAGCCCAACCCGCCCATGGCTGCGGCCCACTTCGACGGCATGCGCGGTCAGAGCTGGTATTTTACGGTCATGTCATCCCTGGCCGTCCAGGCCGCTTTCACCACCCTGTTCCAGTACGGCACGTTTGAAAGATTTCCCGACCTGAAACTGATTGTGCTGGAGTCGAGCGGGGGCTGGATCAGCGCCTGGCTCGAACGCATGGACGCCAAGTACGAGTCAATCGGTCGCTTCACCCGAAAGATGACCCGTCCGCCCAGCCAGCTGTTCAAAGCCCAGTGTTGGATTTCGTGCGACCCGGACGAAAAGACGGTGCCGGCCATCATAGACCTGGTTGGCGACGACCGCTTTTTCTGGGCCAGCGACTACCCCCACTCCGAGGCAAAGCCCGGTGTGATGGACGACCTGCGGGACATGGTCGGCCTGCTCAAGCCCGAGGCCAGGGCCAAGCTGCTGGGTGGCAATGTGGCCGACTTGTACGCTATTACCGGCCGGCGAACCGCAGCCGAGCAATAAAAAAGAAGCCGAGCGGGGAACCGCCATGACCGAGTTTGAAGCCGCCACTGTCGCCTATCAGCAGGCCAACTTGGCAGCTGCCTATGTGCAAGCTACTGTCGCTGCTCTCGTGGGACTCGCGCAAGCCGGGATTATAGCGTGGGGAATCCGCGTTATGACCAGGGAAAGCGCCAAGCGGGAGCAGCACCACACCGACCGCCACACCGAGGCCATGGCCACTGCTGCCCAGCAGCACGAAGCAACAATGCTGGCCCTGCGTGCGCTGATTGAACGCACTGCGCCCAAGGCGTAGCTCGGGTCGCTCCCAGGCTTGTCCGCTGCTACGCAGCGTGGAAATGGCCAGCAGCACTCCTCGCCCGCAGGACTCACCGCCTCGTATTCTACCGGCAGAAGATTCTCTCGGTCTTCGCGTTATACAGAATCCGCATAGAGACGTAGACCGTCACAGCGATGAAGCTGAAGGAACTGCTCCAGCCGCCGAGAGACAGCGGCTGGAGTGGCGGAGGGCGCTAGGCGGTGTGCGCCTTGAAGAAGCTACCGATCTCCTCAATCGCCTGCTGCCCCTCGGGCAGGACTGCGGCAAACATGTGCCACACGTGCGGCATTTCGTCCCACACCTTGAGGGTCACGTCCACATCCGATTTGCGCGCCCGTTCGGCCAGGCGCGTGGAATCGTTCAGCAGGGTCTCGGCGTCGCCGACCTGAATCAGCAGCGGCGGCAGGCCGGCCAGGTTGGCGTGCAGCGGGGCGGCCAGCGGGTTCTGGGGATCGGCGTCGCCCAGATACAGCTTGGCCATGCCCAGCAGACCCTCTTTCTGCACGACCGGATCGGCAGCCGCCCGGGTCGTCATCGACTCGCCGGTGCCCTCCATATCGACCCAGGGCGAAATCCCGACGCCCGCCGCCGGCAGAGGTTTGCCGGCGGCGCGGATGGCTAGCAGGGCGGCGACGGCCAGCCCGCCGCCGGCCGAATCGCCGGCAATGGCGATGTTTGCCGGACTGATGCCCTGGTCGAGCAGCCAGCCGTAGGCGGCCACCGCATCATCGACCGGGGCCGGAAACGGATGCTCGGGAGCCAGGCGATAGTTGAGCGACAGCACCCGCGCCCCGGCCGCCTTTGACAGGCGCGAGGTCATGTCGCGGTGGGAGCCGGCCGAGCCCATGACATAGCCCCCGCCGTCGACGTACAGAATGACCTTGTTCTCGTCCACTCCCTCGGCGGCGTGCCATTCGGCCGACACTCCGCCAGCCTCAACCGGCGTACACGACACGCCGGCGGGCGGCCGGGGCCTCGATCATCATCGCCCGCATCTCGTC
>JAAXHF010000626.1 GCA_012271025.1 Deltaproteobacteria bacterium
GAATACTTCGCGGGCGTCCGCCCCCAAGGTGCGCCCGCCAATGTCCATGGCGTGGCAGGTATTGGCGAACCAGCCAATGCCGCGACCCCGATAAAACACCGGCGTCACCACCGTGATATCGTGCAGGTGACCCGAGCACAGCCAGGGGTCGTTGGTCAACAAACTGTCGCCGGGCTCGAGGGAAGCGAGCGGATGGGCGCGGACAAAGTCGCGGACGCAATTGGCCATGGTATTGATGTGGCCGGGAGTGCCGGTCACGGCCTGGGCCAGCATATTGCCCTCGGCGTCAAAGACTCCGGCCGACAGATCGCCGGCCTCGCGCACCACCGTGGTAAAGGAGGCGTGCATCAGCACTGCGGCCTGTTCGTCGACAATGGAAATAAGCCGGTTCCACAGGACTTCCAGCGCAATGGGATCAATCTGGGCGTCATTCATGGCGTGGTCCTGGATTGACGGTACATGCGGCCTAGCCCGGCCGCGCCAGCAACAGCTCTCCATTCTCGCCGACGCGGCACTGCCAGTCCGGCCGCACCACGGTCGTGGATTCGGCCTCTTCAATGATGGCCGGTCCCTCTATACTGAAACCCTCCTCCAGGAGGTACCGATCGTACACCGGCACATCTAGGGCACCTTCACCCGAGGCAAAAACAACCCCCCGGCAGCCCTTCAAAGCCCCGGCCTTGCCAGCGGATCGGTCCCGGCGAATCTCGACGCGACCCGGCCGGGGCCGCGGGCCGGAGACCGCGACCCGCCAGTGCACTGACTCGATGGGCACGCCAGCGCACAGACGGCCGTACAGGCGCTGGTACTCGGCTTCGAAAGCCTCCTCAATGCGGGATGTCATCCGCTCGTCAAAGGGGACATCCGGCAACTCCACCCGAATCTCAAAGCCCTGCCCCACATAGCGCATATCAGCACTGCGCCGCACCTCGATATCGGCTGCGACCACCCCCGCGGCCTCGACAATGCCGCGGCCCTCCGCTTCGAGGGCACCCAGCAAATTGCCCAGCTCATCAATGTCGAGGTCTTCGAGACGCACCACGTACGTGCGCACAAAGTCGAACAAAATCGGCGCCAGCATCAAGCCAAAGGCCGATCCCACCCCAGCCGCCGGGGGCACGATGACCGCGTCGAGACCCAGCCGCTGCGCCAGGCCGCAGGCGTGTACCGGCCCGGCACCCCCGGTTGCCACCAGCGTGTGCGAGCGGATGTCGAGGCCGCGCTCGACCGCGTGCACGCGGATGGCATTGGCCATATTCTCGTCCACCAGCTGGTGGATGCCCCAGGCCGCGCGCTCGGTGCTCATATCCAGGGCCGCTCCCAAACCCGCCACGGCCCGCTGCGCGGTCTCTGGATCCAGGGCCATGCTCCCACCGAGGAAATAGTCCGCGTTGAGCAGGCCCAGGACCAGATCTGCATCCGTCACGGTGGGCCGGGTTCCCCCCCGTCCATAGCAGGCCGGTCCCGGATCGGCCCCGGCGCTTTCCGGGCCCACCACGGGCAGGCTCATATCGTTCAGCCGGGCGATGCTGCCGCCGCCG
>JAAXHF010000110.1 GCA_012271025.1 Deltaproteobacteria bacterium
CTGCTCGAAGGCTTGCGCGAGGCCATCAGCGGGCGCCACGTTGCCTGAGCCGTAGGCAGCGGCCAGACTCCCCACAGAATTTCCAGAGACCAAGGCAGTCGAGGCGGGTTTCAAACCCGCCCCCGACAGTGAAGCGCCCCGGGGAAATCAGGAGGGTGACTCCCCGGGGCAAATGGCAGGAGCACCGATATTCTCCTACCACACTGGTGGTCCGGCTAGCGGCCGGTGACCGTCATTTTTGTGTAACGCGGCCCTTGGATGGTCAGCTGGGCGGTCTTGCTCAGGCTCGCCAGCGTGTTCAACTCCTTGGTTGTCAGTTCCAGCACGACAGTGCCGATCTTGAGATGGACGTGCTTTTCGGGACAGACCCACAGGCTGAACGGATGGGTGCGCGCTTTCCAGACGGTGAGCATAGCGAATTCCTCCCGAGTCAGACGGACACTGGAAAAGGCTGACCCACGGGACACGAGGGCGCCCCGGGGGATGGGGGGGGGATGTCCCCCGGGGCAACAGCAGGAAGGAGGGTTCCTACTGATAAGGGATGCCCCAAGGGTAGGGCAGGGACCCTTGAGGCGACAGCAGGAAGGAGGGGTTTCCGCTGAAAACTGATGTCTGGGGCCGGTCGGCGACCATAAAGAAGCCCGTCAGGACGCACGCTGTCACCATCCTTTCGGGCTCTAGGCTTACGGCCACTGGCCTCTGTATGTCGTTGAGCGTTTTCTCAGTTGAATTTGATTATCAATTTCAACTGTATTCTTCATAGAGCGGTCTGTCAAGAGCCGGGAGCATTTTTTTGCGCAAAACTTTTCCTACACGCCGAAGGCCAGCAGCACGAACAGGGCCAGCCCGCCAAGGCCGGTGACAATGGTTCGTGTCCTCAGCCCGGGCGAAGACAGTCCGAGCCGCAGGCCGCTGAAGACAATGCACAACACGCCGACCGCCAGAATCTTCTGGAAATCCTTGAACAGCAGAGGGCCATGACCCTTGTGGAGTTCGATCAGGCACTTCTGCAAGTCGGGCACCTGCCGTGTGACCTCCAGCGTGTCGCCGGCCAGCGCAATCTCATAGTAGGTCCGCGAGGTTGGGCGGGTCAGCAGACGATCGCTGCTCTTCCTCACATATTCAAACTCGTGCACGATGCCGAGCTGGCGCAGCAGAGCCCGCACGTCAGCCTCAACAGAGGGGGAGTCCAGGTCGATGACCGTTCCGGCCGGGACGCTCACCGGCGTGCTGCTCAGCGTTCCCGTGATCCCTATGAGGTACAGCCCGCCCGAAATGGCCATCACCAACAGGCAGGGCGCCAAGAACGCCGCCAGGTACAGGTGGAGGTTGATCCACAGGTTTCGCATACAAGACTCCGGGTTTCAGCGCTTCCTCATGGGTCGTAAGGCACCGCTCTCAGCGGCCGGGACGTTCAGACTTCCGCCCACATCCTGACCAGGTTGTGGTACACCCCGGTCAGCCGCTGCACTTCCTGATCCGTGCCGCCCCGTTTCCGAGTCAGCGCCTGAATGCTCTGGTCCAGATCAAACAGCAGCGCCCGCCGGTGGCTATCACGAACCATGCTTTGTATCCAGACCAGTGCGCATATTCTGATACCACGCGTCACCGGGGCGACGCGATGCAGGCTGCCGGACGGGTAGAGGATCATGTCGCCGGCGTCGAGCTTGATCTCTTGTGCGCCATAAGGCGTCTCAATGCTGAGTTCCCCGCCGTCGTATTCGTCGGGACGGCTGAGGAAGAGCGTGGCCGACAGGTCGGTTCGCAGAATCCGGTCCGGGTCGCCGGTCGGCATCACGGCGTTGTCTACATGTGTACCGTAGCGGTGACCGGCGCAGTAGCGGCTGAATTGCGGGGACAGGATTCTGTGGGGCAGGGCTGCAGACACAAACAGCTGGTGCTGTCCCAAGAGCGTCAGCAGGAACTGGCGCAGCTCGGCCGCCGGCTCGGAGCGGTCGTCAAGCTGCTGATTCCGTTTGACGCTGCTGGCCTGTAAGCCCGCCGTTCGTTTGCCGTCGAGCCACGGCCCGAGGCGCAGAGTTTCCCGAAAGTGGCGAAGGTGGTCCTTGGTCAGAACCGTGTGGAGAGGAATGAGCATGGTCTAGTCGAGTTCGGTCCGCGCTTTGCTCGGATAGAGAGCGTCCGTGGTGATATGTGACAGCGTCGGGCAGCCGCTCAAAGCCATCGTCACCTCCAGTTCCTCCCGCAGGAGGCGCAGCATGTGGGCCACACCCAGCGCACCCGCAACCGCAAGGGCATATACCTGTGGTCTGCCGACGAGGACCGCGTTGGCGCCCAAGGCCAGCGCCTTGAAGACATCAGTCCCCCGGCGTATGCCGCTGTCGAGCAGGACCAGAAAATCAGGACCCAGCGCCGCCCGCACGGCAGGTAAAGCACTGATGCTGGCCGGCAGGCCGTCCAGTGTCCGGCCGCCATGATTCGACACCACTACCCCGGCCAGCCCCATGTCGGCGACGCGTACGGCGTCGGTCGGATGGAGGATGCCTTTCACAATGATGGGCAGGGCAGTCTGCTGACGCAGCCAGGCGAGGTCGGCCCAGGTCGGGGCGCTGGTCATCAGCCCCTGAAACACGATGCTGTGCTCGGCCCCCAGGCTGGGCGGGCTGGACTGGGGCAGGTCGTGCAGGTTCACCGCCTGGACCTGCTGTGGCAGGGTAAATCCTGCGCGTTGGGCACGGTTGCGTAAGCCGTTGATTGGCGCGTCAACCGTGACGACCAGTGCGGTATAGCCGGCCGCCTCGGCCCGTCGCAACAGCGACAGCGTTCCCTCCCGCGAGTCTTGCACATACAGCTGGAACCATTTGTTCCCGCTCAGCTCTGCCGCAATGGCCTCCAGCGAAACCGAGGCCATGGTGCTGGCGATATATCCCGCTTGCAGGGCGTCTGCCGCCTGGGCCGTCGCCCGCTCACCGTCGGGGTGAACCAGTTTCTGGTAGGCCACCGGAGCCAACAGTACGGGGTGACGAAACGGCGCGCCGAGCAGGGTCAGCGCCGTGGTGCCGCCCGTGCAGTCGCTCAGCACTCGGCTGAACAGCTCTATGCGGTCAAACGCGCGCCGATTGTTGTGCAGGGTGAGTTCATCGGCGCCGCCCCCGGCGATATACGCGTAGATGTCGCGTGGGACGAAATCCTTTGCCAGACGCTCGTAGTCCGAGACGCACACCAGCTCGGACGGGATGCGGGTGAGCTTGGGCCGTTTGGCAGGCTTCATACACCGCTCCTGGTATGAGGCGGCTGAGCCGCCTCGGGCTCACGCCGGTCTCGACAGCTGCTAAAAGCTGTAGGTGAGCGCCAGCTTGGCGTTGCGCGCGTCGCCGATATACACAAACGAGCCGCTGCGGTAGCCGGCCAGATAGTAGTCTTCATTGGTGACATTGCCGATGTTGAGACGCAGGCCGATCCGTTCGGTAATCTTATAGTTGGCAAACAGGTCCAGCACCGTATAGCCGGGGACCTTGTACGTATACTTGCCGACCTCCGCGTCGTAGCCGGCCGCCGAATCCGGCTGGCCGGTGTACATCTTGCTCTGGTAGGTCACGATAGCGCCGACCGACAGCGCCGGGAGATACGGCACCCGGTAGCGGAGTTGGGCGAAGACGCCCTCGTTGGCGAAGTTGCTCAGCCGCTTGCCGACGTTGAGTCGAGTGTGAGAATCGCGGACTTCCGATTCCATGATCGCCGCTGCAACGAAAAAGCTCAGGTCCTCGGTCAGGTTCCCGACGACCGAGAATTCCAGCCCTCTGACCCGGTTCTTGCCGGTGTTGAGCGTGCCCAGCGCCTCGTAATCGTCGCCCACGTTTTCCATCACGTCGTCTTTGGTGACCTGAAAGGCTGCGGCCGTCAGCAGCAGTGTGTCGCTCAGCAGGTTCCATTTGGTGCCGAGTTCCAGGTTTTCGGTAAACTCGGGCTTGCTGTCCCGGACCTGATTCGGCAGGCCGCAGATCCCGCCGTAGCCGCAGTTGCCGCCCAGGTCCGACTCGCCGCCGTTGATGTTGCTGGACGTGGACCACGAGAAATAGACGTTGCCCCAGTTCTTGAAGGCGTAGACCAGCCCGGCATGGCCGTTCCACAGCAGGTCGGAATAGGTGTAGTCGGTGGTTTCGCCACGCCGGATGACGGTGTTGCCGTAATCAAAGTAATCGGCGCGCACTCCCAGGAAGGTGGAAAACCCGTACGCCAGATCAACCGTGTCCATCAGATAGACCGACGTGGTCTCAATGGAATAGTCGGAATCGAAAGCGCCCTTGGTGATGTCCAGGTCCATGAAGCTGTTCAGGTTGGCGGTCAGCTGGCCGGGGCTGTCATACATGCAGTAACTGTCGGGGCGGCTGTAGAGTTGGCCTCGCCACACTCCCTCGACATCGCAGTTCGGCGTTCCTCCGGGAGTCACATTGTATCGACCGTTGAGCACATTGTGTTCCGAGTACTCAAGGCCCAACAGCAAGCCGTGCTGCGTGAAGCCCAGATTGGTGTCCAGATAGACGTTGATTTGATTGGAGATATAGTCCACCTCCTGCCAGCCGTCTTTCTGACTCAACCTGAAGCCGGGGGTATCGGTGCCAGCCAGTTTCCAGAAGAAACTGGTTCCGGTGAGTACATAGCCGTTGTCGGTGAAACCGTAGCGGGTGGCGTTTTCTACCCGGAAATTCTCGCTGAACTCATAGCCGGTGCGGAACGTGAAGGTGTGGACTTCTGACTTCAGAAAGTCGCGGCCCTTTTGCAGGTAGACCGGAATGTTCTTGATCGGATCGCCGAACTGCTCAATCTGGGTGCCGAGGTCCGGGTCGTCCTTGGCGTCGAGAAAGTAGTAATCGAAGGAAAAGTAGAATGTGTTGTTCGCGGGGTCATATCTGCCGGACAGCGCCGCGCCACGGCGCAGGCGTTCGGCGGGCGCTCGGTCGGGCACTTCTTCGTCGGCGTACAGCAGGTTGGCGCGGACGGCCAGCTCATCGGTGATGCGTTTATTGACGTCCAGATGGACGCGGTAATACTCGTCGGTGCCCGGACCGCCCTGGAACTTGATGAAATCATACTCGCTGCTGGCCTGCTTGGTGATGCCGTTGATGGCGCCCCCGGTCGAGCCGCGCCCGGCAAAGGTCGAGCTGGGTCCTTTGGTGATTTCGACCTGTTCCAGCGCGAAGCTCTCGCGAATCGTCATGCCGGGGTCGCGCAAGCCGTCCACGAACACATCGCTGCGGGCCTCGTGACCGCGAATGATATAGCGGTCGCCAAAGGCGTTGCCGCCTTCTCCGGTACCCAGGGTGATGCCCGGCTGGGCGGCGAGTATCTCGCGCAAGTCCGACTTGCCCGAGTCTTCGATCTGGGTTTGGGTCAGCACGCTCATGGTCGCAGGCGTATCGGCAACTTCCTTGAGACGGCGCGGGTCGCCCGAAATACGCGCCTTATACGGCACGCCGGGCTCGGCGTAGGGGTTGGTGTCAATCGTCCGATCCTGGATTTGCAGCGTGTCCAACTGGACCTGCTCCTCGTCCTGGGTGTCCTGGGCCGAGGCCGAACCGCCCAGCATAACCGCCGAAATACTCAGCGCTATGGCGTTGCTGGTCAGGTTGGAGGCGGTCGGCCGTCGGAGTTCGACCGGCTCTTTCAGCTGTGATTGCTTCATGATTTGCTCCTTTCGCGTTCAGGCGTTACTCCGTGACCAGCGAATACTCGACCGGCACGGCAAGATTCAGGCGTTGCTGGGGCATGGACTCCGGCATGGGGGGCAGCGGGCTGGCCCGGTCCAGCATGTCGAGCGCGGCCCGGTCCAACAACGGATAGCCCGAGCTGTGTTGCACGCTGGAGGCGAGCACGGCGCCGCTGCGGTCAATCGTGAATGCCACCACGACCACTCCCTGCTGTTTTCTCTTCTTCACCGCCGCAGGGTAGTCCTTGTACTGGTTCAGCCAGGCAATGAGGGCACTGAAATAGCTGCTCGGGTCTCCAGCCTTCCCGCCGAATCTCCGGCTGTATCCCCTGCCGGTCGCACGGGCCGCCGTCCGCAGAGTGGATCGCTGCTCGGTCCGGGGCGCCTCGGTCGTGCCGGGCGTGTGTGCGGGTTTTTGCTCGGGCGCGGGCTGCGGCGGACTCTCGGCCGAGGACTCGCTGGCCGGCGGCGGCGCCTCGACGGGCGGCTCTTCGACCGCCGCCCGTTTTTCAGCCTGGATATGTTCGGTCTCGGGTACGGGGACCGGTTCGATTTTTGCCAGGCGAGGTTCGACGGTCGGGGGTGGCGCCACCACCGGCTCCGGTGCTGGCGCTTCCTCCGGGATATCTTCCTGGGCTGTGTCTGTCTGTCCGAGGTCCGGCACCGGCTCGGGCGCGGGGGTGTCGGCGTGTGTCTCGGTCAGCTCTGTGTACGAACCCATGCTGCCCAGACCGATCTCAAGGCCCCCCTCACCCGCATGGCTGGCACCGCTCGGTGCGATGCGCTCGGGAGCCAGGGCGATATAGGCGTAGGCGCCGGCAAGATGAATGGACACGGCCATGACGAACGCCAGGAACCAGTATGACTTGTCCATGGATCGTCCTCTATGTGGTGTCGGCGGTATTCAGGCTGTACAGGGTCACGGTCGTTATCCCCTGAGCCCGCAGGACATCGAGCACGCCGTCGAGCGACCCGGCGGTCACGTCTCTGTCCGCTCTCAACACAATCGTTTTTTCAGCCGTGGTGGCTTGCAGCGCGGCTCCCAGGGCTTCGAGCCCGGTCTGCTCGCCGTTCAGCCACAGCCGGTTGTGGGGATCGAGCGCCAGGGTGATCTCGTGCCGTTCAATCGGCCTGTCGCTGTCAGACACCGGCAGTTGAATCTCCGGCGTGTTGGCCTGCTGTCCGGCGATCAGGAAAAAGATCAGCAGCAGCAGGACGATGTTGATCAGCGGGATCATGTTGAGATCCCGGCTGGGGCGCGGTTTGGCCAAAGCGTCGAACATCTGCGCTCCGCTTCAGTTTTGCGTGTCCCGCTCCAGGCTTTTGCCCAGCGAAACGCCGCTGATGCCAGCCGCCTGGAGCTGCTCAAAGGCCGAGATGATGATTTGCAGCCGGGTCTCGGCCTCGGGAAACACTACCACCGGTCTGGTCGAATCCAGTCCTCCGCTGTCGCCTGGCGGCGAAGCAGAAAACGGCCGCCCGTTCAGCGACAGTGCACCGTTGGCGTGCAGGATCATGGCCTGGGGCTGCTGCGGGCTGGGTTCGGGGCCGGCGACCGGGAAGTGGAAATCGACCGCCTTCCAGCGGCTGAAGGTCGAGGTCAGCATGAAGAACATCAGCAGAATGAACACCACGTCGATCAGCGCCGTCAGACTGACCGCTCTTCGCCGCGCAGCATACAGCGGTGTGGTGCTCATCTGACCTGTTTCTCCCGGTAGTCGGGCCGTTGAGCCGAGCGTTCGGCCTCCAGGGTAAAAATCCGCTCCAGGCCGTCGAGCAGGGCCGCCGCCTCGACTTCGACTTTGCGTTCCAGCCAACTGTTGGTGATGGAGACGGGGATGGCGATGCTGAGTCCGACCGCAGTGGTCAGGAGGGCCTGCCAGATGCCGCCCGACAGTACGGCCGGGTTCACCTGCGTTCCTGCGGCTTCCATCGCCTGAAACGCCTCGATCATGCCCAGCACTGTGCCTAACAGTCCCAGCAACGGGGCCAGAGCGGCGATGACTTCCAGGATGCGGAGATAACTGCCGAGCGTGGCCGCCGCCCCGCGCGCCAGGCGCAGGGCTTCGTTTTTGACCTCCTCAAGGCCGAGCACGCCGGTGTCAAGCAGGCGCAGGGTCTGGCTGATGACATGCGCCCGAGCGTTGCGCTGACCCTGGAGCAGAATGACGGCCTGCGAGCGTTCGCCCTTTTCCAGATGCGCCAGAGCCTGCTCAACCACGCCCTTGGGCCGGGGGCGTTGCAGCCACCATTGCCACAGCTTGACCAGAATGACGGTCAGCGCGACCAGCGACAGGACGGCCAGGAGCCCGACCACCGGGCCGCCGAGACTCAGAAATGTCGTGATATCAAGCATGGGTCCTCGCCAGGCGCTACAAAAAAAGCCCGCAAGGAAACGGTGTTTCACCGTCCTTACGGGCTCTAGGCTTAGGGCCGCTGGCCTAATTGAGGTGCGTAGATTTCAACCTGATCGCTCAGATTAATTTCTTAATTGAATTTGATTATCAATTTCAATATAGTTTTTTCTTCAGGTCGTCAAGCACCCCGGAGCCGACCTACGAATTCTCGGGGCTGAGCGCCACGCCGCTCTCCTGGATGACTTTATGGATCTCCAAGACGTTGCTGCCGGCAAACATGCCGGCCGGCGGGCGGTTGGCGTGGGCCTGGCGAAAGGAGTCGCTTCTGGTCCAGCGTTCAAAGTCCGTCTGACTGCGCCAGTAGGTTTTGACCAGATAGTAGTCGCCCTTGATGGGCCGCAGGATTTCGTTGCGAATAAAGCCGGGCTCTTTATCAATCAGGCCGGCCCGGTTGCGAAAACGTTCCTCAAAGTCGGCTTCGTGACCCTTGGCCACCGGGATGCGATTCGTCACAACAACCATGCTCATACGGCTTTCCTCCTCTGGGATGTGGTGTGTAATGGATACAGGATCGGAGCGCTGATGCCCGGTACGCGGGCAAAGCTCATGCTGACGCCGAACACCTCGGTACACAGTTCCGGGGTCAAGACCTGCTGGGGGGGACCGTGGGCGGCGATGCTTCCCTGGGACAGGATAATCACACGCTGACTGAAGCGGGCGGCAAGGTTCAGATCGTGCAGCGCCATGAAGACGGTCACGCCCCTGTCGCGGTTGAGTTGGCCGACCAGCTCCAGGATATCCAGCTGATGGGTGATGTCCAAATAGGTCATGGGTTCGTCGAGCAGCAATACCTGGGGCTCTTGGGCCATGGCCATGGCCAGCCACACCCGCTGACGCTCGCCGCCCGACAGCTGGGTCACCGGCCGGTGGCGGAGCGAGTCCAGGCCGGTGCGGGCCAGGGCGCGTTCCACGGCCTGGCGGTGGCGGTCGGGGCGCATCAGAAAAAACGCGTCCCGGTGTGGAAAACGCCCCTGCGCCACCAGTTCCTCGACCGTGAAACCGACCGGAGCCTGGGCGCCCTGAGCCACAAAGGCGAGCTGGCGGGCGATGTGCCGGGAAGACAGGCTGCGCAGCGCCTTGCCCCACAGCGCGATGTCGCCCCGCTGGCTGGGAATCAGGCCGATGAGTGCCTTGAGCAGGGTCGATTTGCCCGAGCCGTTCGGGCCCAGCAGGGACACGACTTCTCCGGCTCGGACGGACAGCGACACGTCGCGCAGGACCGTCCGCCGGCCGTACCCGGCGTACAGCCCGCTGGCCGTTATCAGCGCCGTATCGGTCATAGTCCTCTCCGCAGTATCCACAGAAAGTACGGCGCTCCCAGCAGGGCCAACAGCAGGCCGACCGGAATCTCGAGCGGGGCAAACAGGGTGCGTGCGCTGAGGTCGGCCGTGACCACCAGCCCGGCCCCGACCAGGGCTGCGGTGGGCAGCAGAAAGCGATGATCGGCGCCGACCAGAAGCCGGCACAGATGGGGCACGACCAGCCCGACAAATCCGATCAGCCCGGCCACGCTGACCACGCCGGCGGCCAGCCCGGCGGCCAAAGCCGACAGCCCCAGCCGGGTCAGGGTCACCGGCAGCCCCAGGGCTGCGGCCTGCTCTTCGCCGAGGAGCAACAGGTTCAGCTGGCGGGCGCAAAAAAAGACCGGCAGGCCGGCGGCGCAGGCATACGGCCACAGCAGGCCGACCTGGGGCCAGCTGCGGCCGCTCAGCGTGCCGGCCAGCCACGGCAGCACGGCCGGCACCCGCTCGCTGTACAACAGCATCAGCAGCGACATGAGCGAGGCCAGGGCGGTGTTGAGCGCCACCCCGGCCAGGATGACCCGCAGCGGAAAGATCGTGCCGTCCTTCCAGGCAATGCCATAGATGAGCAGCGCCACCCCCAACCCGCCGAGCGTGGCCCCGAGCGGCAGCCAGCCGGTCATATGGGGGAAGAGAATCAGCAGGATAACGGCGATCAGCCCGCCGCCGGCCGAGACTCCGATGATCCCCGGGTCGGCCAGGGGGTTGCGCAGGATGGCCTGGAGCATGGTTCCGGCCAGCGCCAGGCTGCTGCCGATCAACATGCCCAGGATCAGGCGCGGCAGACGCAGGGCCCAGACGATGGTCGTGCCGACTGTGGTCTCGGTCGCGGCGGGCTGGGGGGAACCGAACAGGGCCGTCCAGACTTCTCCACCCGACACCGTCACGCTGCCCTGGCCCAGCGACAGCAGGCTCACCCCGCCCAGCGCTACGCCGCTGATGAGCAGGACGGTCAGCCGGGTCGCGGTTCGCGGATCGTCGGGCCGTGTTGCGGCCGGATCGGGCGTCTGGGCCGACTCGGCCGAAGGCCGATCCTCGACGGCCGGCCTAGGGCTGGCGCTCATGCAAGACCTCGCTCAGCAGGCGAACGGCCTGGGGAAA
Organism: Deltaproteobacteria bacterium; assembly: GCA_012271025.1. The sequence continues at coordinate 10,488 of JAAXHF010000110.1, forward strand.
GTTCAGCCCCGGGTCGGCCGAGAACAGGGTCGCCGGCATGACGTGGACCCGGCCACGCTGGACGGCGCTGAGTTCCTGCCAGGCCGGGTGGCTGCCAAGTTCCGCGTTGAGGGCGTCGGTCACCGCCTGGGGATCGCCGTGGCTCATCACGCAGATCACCTCCGGTCTGGTGACCAGCAGTTCCTCAAGACTGAGGGGCAGAAACCCCAGCTCATAGCCCGGATCGTGCTGGTAGGCGGAGACAATGTCGGCGGCCAGGTTTTGTCCTCCGGCCAGCCGCAGCAGGTCGCCGGCATACGTCCACGGGGCGATGACCAGAAAGGCCTGGGTCGTGCCGAACAGGAAGATCGTCGGCCGCGGCGTGGCGGGCAGGCCGCTCCGCACCTCGTCCAGCTCTTGGCGCAAGTCTTGGCCGAGGGCTGTGGCCTGTTTGTGGCGACCGAGCAGCGTCCCGATGTCGCGGATGACCTGGACGACCTCGTCCACAGTGCGGGCCTGCGACAAATACTGGGTGGCCTGCACCACCTGGAGGCGTTGGGCGACATCGCCGTGGGCCTGGGCCGGGGCAATAATCAGATCCGGCCGGGCGGCCAGGATGGCCTCAAGGTTCGGCGCGACCGCATTGCCGACCGCCGGCAGGGACTGGAGTTCCGCCGGCAAGGATATGCCGGTCAGGCTGGGGCGCCCGACCAGCCTGCCGCCCAGGGCCTGGACGATATCCAGGCTGCCCTGACTCAGCGCGATCACGCGTTCGGCCGGTCGAGCCAGGCTGATGTGACGGCCCGCCCCATCCCGGACCGAGACCGGAGAGTCGGCGGCCACGGTTGGGCGGAAAACCAATCCCAGGGACAGGACCAGCAGGAGTGTGAACCAGAAGGATTGACGCAGCATAACGGACTATCTTTGCACGGCGGGCAGTACGGGGAAAGCGGGACATCTGACGCCAGCAGCCCATCCGCCAGCGATGGCAACACCTCTGTAACGATGTCCCGCTCTCCCTTTCTCTCCCGTCTCGACGGGAGAGAGCCGTGTCAGTGGCCGACCTCGGACACCGACCCCGAGGCTGGGTCAGGGAAGGCTATCTCCTGGTTTGCGGTGTCGGTCAGCTTGGCTAAGACGAAGAATTCTTCCTGGGTCATTTTGATGATCGCCCGTCCGACCACCAGATGAATACAGCCTTCCGAACACTGGGAGATGCTGATCTGCTGGTCTCGTGACTGCCAAAAGCCTGGTTTGTTCATGGGCTTCTCCTTTCTTGTCAATGTGAGCGTCATGCTGGGCGAGCGGGAGTATTGCCGCCGGCTGAACCGAGTCGGGGCGCCTCGGCGGCTGGCCTGGAGACGACAGCGCCCACACCAGACCCAAGATCATGCTGAGTTCGGACACCAGCAGGGACCATTGGCCACAATCGAGGGTCTTGTTCATGAGCGGTCCTCCTGGCCTGCGTCGGTCCGTCGAGACAGCTGTCGCGCAGAGCGCAGGGCGTCTTGCAGGCCGGGATAGGCCGGCGCTCGACCGGCAATAGTCTGGAACTCGGCCAGGGCACGCTGGGGCTGACCCTCGGCCAGCAGGGTCTGGGCCAGCACAAAGCGGCCGGCCAGGGAGCCGGGGCTGAGACTCAGCACCCGGAAAACCATGTCCTGGGCTTCGCGGTAGCGTCCTTCCCCGACCAGGTCCGCCGCAGACGCCAGCCAGGTGTCGCGCATGTGGTGGGCGGCAAAGGCGTCTTTGGGATTGAGGGCGTAGGCCCGCCGGTAGTGGTCGTGGGCGGCCGTGGCGTGTCCCTGGTGCAGCAGCGTCAGGCCGGCCAGGGCCAGGCTGCGGGCCTGGTAGGCGCGCTCAAGCCGCTGCCGGGCGCGTGGGGCCAGATTCGTGACCGGCGGCGGCTGTCGATAGCCCAGCAGTTCGGTCAGCGACGCCACCGCCAAGTCGTTTTCCGTATACAGCTGATCGAACGGGAGCGGGCTGCGGTACTCGATCCAGCCGTTATCCTCGGTGTTGAACGGCGCGCCGGCGGTCCAGTCCGCCAGCCGGTCCGGCCCGCACACAAACGCGGCCAGGAGATTGACCGGGCTGGTGCGGCTCAGCTCGGGGTGTTGGGCCAGCGCCCGGGCATACGCCTGCTGGAGCATGGCGAAGTCGAACGGTCGGGCGGACTCGGAGCCGACCAGGGCGCCATAGCCGCCGACCAGCCACAGTGAGGTGTGGGGAAACACGTGCTGGAAGGTCCGGGCAATGACCTGGAGGGCTCGGGGGGTGAGCTGATTCAGAGACAGCCACTGGACGACGAGGCCCTCGGGCGCGAGACGCTGGCGCAGACGTGTGTAATGCTCAAGCGTGTACAAACTGCCCGTCCCGGCCCGGTAGGGGAAAAACAGGTCTTGGACAATCACGTCATAGGGCTGGCGGTCGGTCCGAAAAAAGCGGCGTCCGTCGGCCTGGGCCAGCCGGACCTTGGGCGCACTCAGCACGGCGCGGTTACTCCGCTCGAACAGATGGGCGGCTTCAATCACGCCCGGTGAAATTTCGACGACCGTGACGGCTGCAACCCGGTCCAGCAGACTCGCCGCCAGGCTGGCTCCGGTGCCCAGGCCGACCACGGCCAGACGGCGCGGCGCCGGGTGCAGCAACAGCGGCAGGTAGCCCTGTTGGCGGGCGATGAAAACATCGTCCGGCGCGTCTGCCCCCTCCCGGCGCAAGCGGTTGGTCAGGAGAGAACGGACGCCGTTTGACGTATCCTCTACCACCTCCACCACACCCCTCCCGTCCTCCCGGTGGTAGAGGACCTGCTGGTTGCCACGGGCCAGGAACTGCTGGAACGTCAGGTCGGCCGGCAGGCTATAGGCCAGGGCCAGGAGCAGCCCGGCCGCCGCGCCGACAAGGCGCATCGGTCGCCGGGTCCGGCCGTGGACCAACACCAGCGTGCCGGCGGTCGCGTTGCACACGGCGGCCAGCAGCAGGCTGAAACGCAGCCCCAGGCTCGGAATCAGCACAAAACTGGCGCTGACCGAGCCCAGCACGGCTCCCAGGGTATTGGTCCCCAGCAGCCGGCCGAGCGCACCGCCCACCCGCCGCCCGGACAGCTGACGCCAGGCCAGCGGAAAAGCCATGCCCAGACACATGGTCGGTAGCAGCA
>JAAXHF010000584.1 GCA_012271025.1 Deltaproteobacteria bacterium
TCCGGGGGCTGGATATTCTGAAAGGCCAGATCGTGCGGTTTGATCCGACCACCCTGGCCGGACAAAAAATTCCACACATGGGCTGGAATCAGCTCAGCATCACACACCGTCCTCCCCATCTCAACGGCGTGGCCGAGGGTGCGAGCGTGTATTTCGTACATTCGTACTATCCAGTCCCGGATGATCCCGCGATTATTGCCACGACCACGGAGTATGGGCGGCCGTTTGCCTCCAGCGTGTGGTTGGGGAATGTCTTTGCTACGCAGTTTCATCCGGAAAAAAGTCAGACGATTGGCCTGAGAATCCTCGCCAATTTCGGCCAGCTTGTTCGCGATCAGCGCGCAGGCGGTCTGCCCCGTGCCGCGTCTGTCTCCGTGTCGTCATGCTGATTATTCCGGCCATTGACCTGAAAGCCGGACAGTGTGTCCGCCTCTACCAGGGGGATATGGACCGGGCCACGGTCTACTCGGACGACCCGGTTGACACCGCACTGCGCTGGCAACGGGAAGGAGCCCAGCGGCTGCACGTGGTGGACCTTGACGCGGCGATTAGCGGCACCGCAGTCAATACCAGTGCGATTGAGCGTATCTGTCAGGCCCTGAGCATTCCAGTTCAGGTTGGGGGCGGTATCCGCAGCCTGGCCACGCTCGAACACCTGCTCTCCCTCGGGGTCAGTCGCACAATCCTGGGGACGGTGGCCTATCGTCGGCCGGCTCTGGTGGCGGAAGCCTGTGACAAGTTCCCCGGCCGGATTACAGTCGGCATTGACGCCCTGGGCGGGCGGGTGGCTGTCCAGGGTTGGACGGAAACAACCGACCTGGATGCGACCGAGTTGGCGCTCCGCTGTCAGGACCAGGGGGTGAGCGAAATCGTCTATACGGATATCAGCCGCGACGGGACCCAGCAGGGCGTGAATCATGAGGCCACAGGCGCCCTGGCCGAGTCTATCTCCGTCCCGGTCATTGCCTCGGGCGGGGTGGCGAGTACTGCCGATATTCAGCGGCTTCTTCCCCTTGAACCGCTCGGGGTCATGGGGGTGATTATCGGGCGGGCGCTCTATACTGGAGGGGTCCAGTTAGGAGAGGCGCTTCGGCTGGGCACCGCCCAGGGATAAGACACTGTCGCGGAACGGCCCGTGCGCTCATTCCTGTGGCGCGTCTGGGACAGCTTCCCGTTCAATATGCGTTTGGAGATTGTGAAAAGCCTGGAGCAGATCGGTCGAGGTCAGAATACCGCAGACCCGGTCGTTCTCGACCACCGGCAGACAGTTAATACGACGGCTCAGCATCTGGGCGGCGGCTTCGGACAGCGAGGTGTCCGGTTGCACGGTCACCACGGCAGACCACATGATATCGGCGACCGTGACCCGCCCGAGGTCCGCCTCCCGGCTCATGCAGCGGAGCAGGTCGCGGTCAGAAATCACTCCGGCCAAACGGGCATCGGCATCGGTCACTAGCAAATGCCGAAACCGATGCTGGGCCAGGAGCGCCAATGCCTGCGCAAACGGTTGCTCCGGCCCGAGCGCAACCACGTCTCGGGTCATCACCTCTTT
>JAAXHF010000214.1 GCA_012271025.1 Deltaproteobacteria bacterium
GGCCAGACCCAGCGAGGGATACAGCACGGTGAAGTCGATGCCGATCTCGTCCAGGCGCTGGTGGAGCAGCTTGGGCAGGCTGGCCGTAGCCCGGTCCAGGGTGTTGCGGGTCGGCAGCGCCCACCACGGGGAGCGCGTCGTGCGCTGGGCGTAGCGCTCCTCGGGCGACAGGCGGTACCAGTCAAACATCTTGCCCCAGCTGCCGGTGTTCCGCTCCGGGGACAGGTAGCGATCAAGCAGGGACTGGCCACCGACCTGCTTCAGGTAGTCCAGGAAGCCGGGCTCGAACTCGATCATATGCCCGTCCGAGTCAATCACGGGGTGCTTGAGCCGAGAACGAATTGTGGCGGATGGGGATGGGTGTGACATGACGGCCTCCTGTATTCCAGCCGATTATCCTCTTCTTTGCCGCAATTTGCTAGAGGAAAAAAGATGACAGAGAAATGTGAAGGGGGCTTGTTCTTGGCCTGCCCGTTTATCATACTCTGCTGCTGGACCTGCGGCTGTCCGCGATATCCGCCCCAGGCTGGCTTCGCTTCTCGAAAGGAGTGTGTGGATGCATATGGCCCCTCGACTGTCGAAGATGCTTGGCTGTTTGAGCATACTCGGTCTGCTTGTGCTGTCGGTTGCCGAGGCGTGGGCGATCATCAACCTGCGCGACGACCTGGAACTCGAAGGCTTCATGCAGAGCCAGGCCGTGCTGCGGACCCCGCAGTACAAAGACGCCACCCTGGTTGTCCAGCGCAACAGCGTGCAGCTGGAAAACACCTGGAACTTCATCCGCAACAGCCAAACCTCCATCGGCGGCCTGTCGACCGGATGGCTCGAAGAGGCGACCTTCAAGCTCATCTACCGCTTTGCCTATGACTCGACCTATGACATCTCCGACTCGCGGCGCGAGCACTTCACCAAGGGCCAGCGTTCTCAACTCAAGTTCGAGAACTGGATCCGTGAAGCCTATGTGGACCTGGCTCTCCCGCCCGTCACCCTGCGCATCGGCCGCCAACAGGTCATCTGGGGTGAAACCGACACCTTCCGGGCGCTGGACGTGATTAACCCCTTGGATACCTCCTGGCACTGGGCGCGCGAACCCTGGGAAGACATCCGCTTCCCGCTGTTCATGACCCGCGCCATCTACGATATCGGGAAATTCGGGCCGTTCGAGGAGTCGTTTATTGAGGGCGTCTGGATCCCCGGCGACTTCAAGCGCAACCGGGGCTGCGGCAACCCCTATCGTCCGTGGTGCTATTACGGCTCACGCCGTCGCGGACCGGTCAATACGGCCATTGTGGGCGACCAGGTGATCGATCTGGTCACGCCGGTACAGGAGAAAAAGCCCGACTGGCAGCTGAAAAACAGCGAGCTGGGGGTGCGCTTCAAGGCCGTCTACGGTCTGGTTGACTTTGGCCTGCACTACTTCTGGACCCTGTCCGACACGACCGGGGTCAAGGTCCGCAGCGACCGTGCTCGCATCGAAGGCAACCTCCTGACGGTCCCGCTCGACCTGGTCAACCCGCGCAGCCATGTGGTCGGCGTGTCGGCCAACTACTCCGAAGAGATCTACACCCAGGCCGTCTACCGGATCGAAGCCACCTATACCACCGGCCTCCCGATGGGGATGGCCACACGGGATCCGCGCGGCGTTCCTCTCCGGCTGGACAAAGACCGCAACAGCTACAAGACCACCGAGCAGACCCTGCTGATGTTGGCCTTTGACCGGCCGACCTGGATTCGGCCGCTGAACAGCCTGCGGACCTTTTTTATCAGCGGTCAGTTTTTCTGGCAGCATTACACCGACTACAACCGCTTTTTCCGGGGCGTGCCGTCCGCCCACCGGGCGTTTGACCCCGCCTCCGGGGCGGTACTGCCCGGCCGCTATGTTGCCGTCAACACCGACCGCGTCCTTCAAGACCAGGTCGTCATCACCCTGGCGGCTTCGAGCATTTATGGACCCGGCGGCCTGGTTCAGCCGCTGTTCGTGGTCGCCTATGATCCCCTGAGCACGACCTTTTTCAACCGAGTGTCGGTCGAGTATCTGTACTCCAACCACCTGGTCTTTCAGCTGACCCATGATATCTACTGGGGCAGGTCCACCGAGGGACCGTGGTTTATCGGTGGACGCTTTGGCGGTGGGTATAACAACCGCAACGAGACGGTGTTTACCGCCATCTTCCAGTTCTGAGGGGGGAGCCTCGATGTCGAGCCGTGTCGTTCACGTCGGCTGCGCGGCGTGTATCGGCCTCGGGCTGATGCTGCTGAGCGGGTTGGCCTGTCAGCCGGCCGAGCCGCGCATCTATACCGTGCGCGGCGTGGTCAAGCAGCTCCTGGCCGAGAAGAATCGGGTCGAGATCGAACACGAGGAAATTCCCGGCTTCATGCCCGCCATGACCATGGAGTTCGAGGTCCGAGATCCCGGTCTGCTGCGTGGGCTGCGCCCTGAAGAGCCGATCCGTTTCCGCCTCGAGCACCACGCCGACAGCCTGTACCTGATTGCGGTCGAGCGCCTGGCCGGCGCAGACCCGCCGGGCGTGCGACACGGCTCTGAAGAGAGCCCGACCGTGGCCGCCCCGGAGCGTTCGGACGCACAACCAGACCCCGAGTCGGTTGCCTTCACCCCGTTTCCGGCCCCGGATTTCCTGCTCACCGACCAGGACGCCCAGCCGTTTGGCCTGTCAAGCCTGCGCGGCAAAGCGATCCTGCTGGACTTTATCTTCACCCAGTGTCCGGGTCCGTGTCCGATGCTCTCGACCAAGTTCAGCCATGTGCAGCGCCGGCTGGGCGAGCGCCTGGGCAGCCAGGTCATGCTGGTGTCGGTGACCATCGACCCCCGCCGCGATACCCCGGAGGTGCTCAAAGCCTACGCCGAGCGCTACCGCGCCGATCTGTCAGGCTGGAAATTTCTGACCGGCTCGCCCCACGAGATCCTGCTGGTGGCCACCGAATACGGCGCCGAGTATCGGGGCGGCTCGGCCGGCATTGTCGATCATCGCCTGCTGACCTATGTGATTGATCGGGACGGGCTGGTGGTCCGGGTGTTTGACGGCGTCAACCACAGCGTGGAGGAGCTGCTGGCCGCCCTGGAGCAGGTGCTGGCCTCGTCGCGGCTGCCTCACTCGTCGTCGAAACTGATCGCCAGCGCCTCGGCGTCCTCGAACACGTCGAGCAGATAGGCTTTGAGCCTCTTTTTGATCTGTGCCTCAATCTGCCGCACCCGTTCGCGGCTCAGCCCATACTGGTCGGCAATATCCTGGAGGGTCAGCGGCTCGTCAGCAATCAGCCGTTGCTCATAAATGACCTTGTCGCGACCGGACAACTGCTCGGCAAAGGCGGCCATGTGTTCCCGTATCAGCCGCTGATCGTGGGCGGTTTCCACCAGGTGTTCGGGCGAGGCCGACGGATCTGGAACCATATCGCCCAGCGAAGCGCCCGATTCGGCGTCATTGAGAGGCCGGTCGAGCGAG
>JAAXHF010000483.1 GCA_012271025.1 Deltaproteobacteria bacterium
AGCAGATCGTGAAACTCGGCCCGACCTTCGGCGCGGCGTTTGCGGGCGTAATCCAGGACCAGGCGCCGCAAGTCCTCGAGAATGGGCATGAGGGCGGTGCGGCGGGCGTTTTGGATATCCTCGTTGACCTGCTGGTCCAGGTCACTGAGGATGTCTTTCAGCGCGGCGCAGGCGTTCCTGCCTCTGTCCGGGTCGGTGTTCCAATCTCCCTGACTGCCCCGGCTCTGACGCAGCGGCAGCAGAGCCAGCAGAAGCCGGTATTCGTCCGCCGGGCCGGCAGGGGCAGTTGGCACGCTGCGGACCAAAGTCAGGCGGTTCTGGACGTGGTCGTACAGCCGGTCGCCCGAGCCCTTCTTGGAGTACCGACACAGCCTGTCCAATTCGTCCACTGCATCAAGCACCTGCGCCATAACGGACGGTTGCGAACTGTCCGCCCCGCAGAAACTCACGTCCGACAGGTCGCTGTAGTTTTGATGGAATGCGCGGGCGATGGCCCTCAGGTGGGTCAGGGTCAAGCCGAGCGTGAGACCGAGAGCCAGGTGGGGAGCCAGGTCCGTGCCGCCATCGAGGTGACGGTCGAGCCATGCGCTCCACTCGTCTTCAAACTTGATCCCGGCCAGGATTTCGTCGCTGGTCTCGAAAGACGGCGGCAGGCCGGCCTCAAGCGGGCGTTCGCGCAGCAGGTTGCCGGCGAAAGCATGCAGGGTGCAGATGTCCGCCTGGTCCAGGTCGGCGATACCCTGGTAGCAGCGGTCGCGCTCGGACGGGTCGCGTTGATCATCGCCGGAAGCCTTCTCCAGCTCAGATCGGACGCGGTCCCTGAGCTCGGCGGCGGCGGCTTCAGTAAAAGTGATGGCGGCGATACGGTCCAGGGTGGTCGTTCCGGTGGCAACCAGGTTGGTGACTCGTTGGACGAGGCAGGTGGTTTTTCCGGTGCCGGCGCTGGCTTCGACGAAAAGCGTCGCGCTCAGATCCTCGGCAATGGCTTGCCTAGCATCAATGTCGACCGGGACGAAGTCCGAGAGCGAGTTGGCCGGAGCCGTGGCGTGTTCCGGCGGCATCAGTTATCTGCTCCGTCTGGTTCCGCCAGCCGCAGATAGTTTGCCAGCGCCGCATCGGACTTCTTCCGCTCCCAGA
>JAAXHF010000142.1 GCA_012271025.1 Deltaproteobacteria bacterium
CCCTTTATGAGTCCGGACCCTAAGGCGATTGACGAGCTGGAAAGTGGCAAAGGGCAGCGTTTTGACACCAAAGACGACCTGTTTCGAGATTTGGGGATTGACTGATCGTGTTGACCCCGGTCCGTTCGACGCAGTTCAAGCGTGATGTGAAACGGGCAGAAAAACGCGGCAAAGACTTATCCAAGCTGCGGAGCTTGCTCTCGCTGCTGATTAAGCAGAGACCACTCCCGTCATCCTACCTGGATCATCCACTTCAGAGGCAACTGGAAAGGGTACAGAAACGCCCACATCGAACCGGATTGGCTGTTGCTCTACAGAGTGGCCGGCAAGGAGTTATACCTCGCCCGCACCGGTACCCACGCCGACCTGTTTCAAGGATAGATCGAGCTGCCCAGCCTACGATGAGCCGTTTCCGCTTCCTTCCTTTTCCTCTGGCTTGCCAACTTCCCCTCCCTCGGCCAGCTTCTTCAGCTCGGCCAGGACCACCAGGGCGTCGATCGGCGTGGTATGCAGCGGGTCAACCCTGGCCAGTCGGGCCAGGACTGGCTGGGCGTCTTGAGACGGCATGCGACCATTTTTCGTGATTCCGGTGGAATACTGGCTCGACCCCTCCGCCACATAGGCGTCCGTGTCCTGGTTCGTTTGCCAGCTCAGCAGCAGGTTCTTGGCCCGCTGCACGACGTGCGAGGGCAGGCCGGCCAGCTGGGCTACATACACCCCATAGCTCTTCTGGGCCGCGCCGGGCACGACGGTGTACAGAAACGTGACCTCGTCGCGTTCTTCCCGAACGTCCAGGCGGGCGTTGGCAATGCCCGGGATGGTGTCCGCCAGGCCGGCCAACTCGTGATAGTGGGTGGTGAACAGGGTTTTGGCCTTGATGTCCCGGGCCAGGCTTTCGGCCACGGCCTGGGCAATCGCCTGCCCGTCCGAGGTGCCGGTGCCGCGCCCGACCTCGTCGAGAATGACCAGGCTCTTGTCCGTGGCCTGACGCAGGATGTTGGCCGTTTCGGTCATCTCGACCATGAAGGTTGACAGCCCCTGGGCCAGAAAATCGGCCGCCCCGACCCGGGTAAAAATCCGGTCCACTACGCCGACCGTGGCCGCCTCGGCCGGCACAAAGCTGCCGATCTGGGCCAGCACCACCAGCAGGGCCGCCTGGCGGACATAGGTGCTTTTGCCGGCCGCATTCGGACCGGTCAGAATCAGCAGGTGGGTGTCTGCATTCAGGGCCAGATCGTTGGGCACGAAGGGCGCAGTCTGATTTTCGAGCACCGGGTGGCGGCCCTGGGTGAAGGACAGGGCGTAGTCCTGGCCGACCTGCGGCCGGACCCAGCCCCTTCTGCCGGCGACCTCGGCAAAGGCGCACATCAGGTCGAGCAGGCCGAGCGTGTGGGCGGTCTGCCGGAGGCGGTCGGCCTGGGCCGCGACCTGGTCGCGCAGCGTGCTGAACAGGGCATACTCCAGCTGTTTGCTGCGGTCGCCGGCCGACAGCATCTTGTCCTCAAAGCGGTGCAGGGCCGGGGTGATGAAGCGTTCGGCGCTGACCAGGGTTTGCCGCCGGGTATAGGTCTTGGGCACCAGCTCAAGGTGCGACTTCGTCACTTCGAGATAGTAGCCGAATACCCGGTTGAAGCCGACCTTGAGGTTGGGAATGGCCGTGCGCTGGCGTTCCTGCTGCTCGTAGCGCGCCAGCCAGCCGCTGCCGTCGGTCTGCACGGTCCGCAACTCGTCCAGTTCGGCGCTCACCCCGTCCCGGATCAGGCCGCCGTCCTTGGCCCCGGCCTTGGGCTCCTCGACCAGGACGCGTTGGATTTCGGACTGGACATCCTCCAGGGGATCAAGCGTCTGGTGCAGCTCGGTCAGCAGCCCGGCGGACAGGCCGGACAGGAATTCGCGCAGCGCCGCCAGGGGGGCCAGCGAGACGGCCAGGGCGGCCAGGTCGCGCGGGCTGGCGACCGCCGAGGTCGTGCGCGAGGTCAGACGTTCGAGATCGAGAATCTGTGCCAGCCCGGTCTGTATGGCGGTGCGGGTCTGGGGCTCGGCCAGCAGTGCGGCGACCGCCTCCTGGCGCTGGCGGATGGCGTCCACCGAGCGCAGCGGGTGCAGCAGGCAGTGGCGGAGGCGGCGGTGGCCCATGCGGGTTTTTGAGGCGTCGAGAACCGACAGCAGCGAGCCGTGCGACCCGCCCTCCAGCAGGTTTTCGACCAGCTCCAGGTTGCGCTGGGTCTGGGGGTCGAGAAACACGAAGGCCTCACTGCGGTAGACCTGGGGGGATTTGAGGTGGGGCAGAAAGTCTTGCTGGGTTTCGGTCACATAGGCCAGCAGGGCGCCGGCCGCGACCAGGGCCTGGGGATGGGAGGCGGCCAGCGGCGCGACCTGCGTCCGACCAAAGCGGCGGCTCAGAGTTCGGCGGGCCGTGGTCAGGCGAAAGTCGGTGTCCGGCCGCTGGGTCACATGCGCCTGGGGCTGCCAGTCGGCGTCATCGGCGTCGCCTGTCCGCAGCAGGATGG
>JAAXHF010000133.1 GCA_012271025.1 Deltaproteobacteria bacterium
GCAGATACGTCGCCAGCGCCCACGTCTGAAAGCCCAGGTTTGACCCCTGCATCAGTGTCCCTGTCTTGACGGAGAAATCCTTGCGGCAGGACCGGCAACGGTAAGGCTGAGGCTTGCGCGTGGCCCGCTCCTGGATGTTATCCGAATCACACTTGGGGCAGCGGATACCGTTCGGCCAGCGCGTATCAATGAACCACTGTTCAGCGGTTGCATTGTCCGGGAACTTCTTGAGCAGTTGGGCCAGGGTCATGCCGTTGCGGTAGTGTTTGCCGGGGGCTCTCTGTGCAGGGAAGAAATGCAAACTGAGGCGCTGCCGTCTCTTGACCCTCTAGCACGTTTCCGGGCATGCTTTCGTCGGTAGGGACGGGTTTAAAACCTGCCCCCTGTCCGGAGAACATCCATGCTGCGTCTCATCCGCCTTGTCCTGGGAATTGTGCTCCTCCTCGGCTCCGTGTCGTGCGGTGCATGGGATCGCAGCCAGCGCATCTATATTCGCGGTACGCCGCTGGCCAAGTATAACGCCTGCCGTGAGATCCATCGGGACTCGCCCGAAGATATCGAGAAGCTGTGCACCCCCTATCTGGATGAAGGCTAGAGCGGACCCGGGGGCAAGCCATGGTGTGGAAGCGGTCTGGTGCGTGTCGGCTGACTTTTGGGCTGAGGCTCGTGCTGAGCGTCGCCGTGCTGGCCGCATGCAGCACAACCGTGCCACGTGCGCCGCTCGCGCCCAGCTTCACTCCCCACGTGCCCAAGGTCATGGTCAGCTGTGAGCAGGCCAACCGCATTGCCTACAATATCATCAAGGAGGTCGGCTACACGCCGACCCAACTCGTCATCGCCACGCCGGAGCGCCCCGGGCTGCTGGAGGGGACGCGCCCACGCCAGGGCGGCCAGGACATTGCCCGGGTCAGGCTGACCTGCACCGACGACGGCGTAGATGTCGAGAGCGAGTATGGCGGCTTGGCCGGCTTCGGGGCCATGAACCAGCGCTTTCCCGAGTATTTTTACGAACGTTTCATTGCCACCACGGAGATCCTGTACCGCTACAAGCCGTATGTTCCGCCCGGCTCCTTACAGGTGAGGGTCACCCCGCTCGAAGGCTTCGACGCCCAACTGGAGTTTGGTCGCAGCGTGACCGACGTGCTGCCCGTCCGGGTCGAGATCGCCAATACCACCGATCAGCCCTACCACCTGGAGTCCGAGCAGTTCATGCTGCTGACCGCCGTTGGCGAGCCGGTCAAGGCGCTCCAAGCCGGCCCGACGCCGTTCCCGGTCTCGCCCCTCAGTAGCCGGACGCTGGCTCCGGGCGAGCGTCTGACCGGCTACCTGTACTACCCGCTCGGCAGCTATACCAGCGCCCAGGGCGTGCTGGTTGAAGAGAGCAGCCAGGAGCGGTCCGGGTTCACAGTCTATTTTTCGCGCTTATAGTCTGAGGCAATTCACTGGGCGAGATAGCCGCCGTCCACCGGCATGGGAT
>JAAXHF010000014.1 GCA_012271025.1 Deltaproteobacteria bacterium
CCCCCTTTATGAGTCCGGACCCTAGCCCGTATGAGGTCGTGAGCGGGTAGCAAGGGAGGAGCGCCATGCAAGTTGAGGGTCTTGAAGGACGGCCTTTTCCATGGAGAGGATGACCGCCCATTCTACCTGTTGGCACATTACCTAAAATTGGCTGAGCATTTTGGGTAACCTGGAAAGGACAGCTATGGACGAAATTCAAAAACTACAGCAGTCCTGTTACCGAAGATATGCTGAGGAAGTCGGTCTTGATCCTAATGCCTGCTACATACATGGCACTCCTCTTCGGCCTGTTGTCCCTCTTGACACGGGGGTGGGCGGCGTTTGTATTGTGGGCGCCTACCCATCAGCACGGTTTGAATTCCTCAACGGCGTCTCTGACGTACCTGCTGCGGACAATCTTGGGCCGTTTGAGAGTGAACGGTGGCTTGATGGGAATAGGGTGAGAGAACAGTCCTCCGCGCGCGAACTGGAAGATCTATTCCTGAGACCGCTCAAACTGAAGAGAACCGCTTGCTGGATAACCGACCTTGTGAAGGTGTTCCTTTTCAAGATAGGCCACGTGAACCGTTACCGAAAACTCGGCGTTGTTGCACCGCTTGGTTATGAGCGTAAACGCCTCTTCGAATTGGGAGAGAGGTCGATTCCGAGTCTTGAGCGTGAGTTGCGTCTAGCACGGCCCCGACTTGTAATAACGCTTGGCGCGGAAGTGGCGGGGGTACTTCGAGGGGTACGGTCAGCGAGCGCGCAGGTGAAACTGCTAGCTCCCAATGTCTCTGACCTCACGGTAGGCGACGTAGTCGTTCAAATAATGCACTGCGCCCATCCGGGAATTCTCATGAGGAGAGGCACCAAGAATCCTTGGCCTGAACGCCATAAGAAAGAGTTCTTGCCCGCACTGAAACGGGCCTTGCGATGAGGCGCTGCTTCTGACCGAACAACTGCCTACTCTGAGCGATCTTTTCGGCATCGCTCCCGGTATGACAGGGGAGAAGTCTTCTGAAGAGTTTGTGAGGGAACTGCGCGATAGCTGGGATGAGGGTAAGCGGTGAGGGGAAGATTGAGACGCTTGTCGGCTTACGCTCCGCTCAGCCGACCTGCACGACTGAGCCGGCGAGCAAATTTCTTCGGAAGGAAGACAGCATGGAAGCTGAATTGTTACAGTTGGCGCAGCGGGCAGTAGCCGCGTTGGAGGCCGCGAATAGCACGAACTGGGTGGATGTTGCCCAGCTTGCCGTCAGTGGCGGGGGGCTGCTTGCGATCCTCGTAGGATTGAAGCGGATGGGGGAAGCCGGCGCACGGCGAGATCGAGAAATTGACGTGATGGCGGAGAATATGCGGGAGGGCGTCCAGGCGCTCAAACAGCAGGGCCAAGCGCTTGAGCGGCAAGGCGAAGCCATGACCCAGGCGTTTACGCAGCAGGGCCAAGCGCTTGAGCGGCAAGGCCAGGCCATGACCCAGGCGCTTGCGCAGCAGGGCCAAGCGCTTGAGCGGCAAGGCCAGGCCATGACCCAGGCGCTTGCGCAGCAGGGCCAAGCGCTCGAGCGGCAAGGCCAGGTGTTGGCCGAGCTGTTGCGGCGGAGCGAAGCCTAAGCCGACATCCTCGGAACGCATCGCAACCATTCACAGCCCATGCAACTCAAAACCTACCAGCACAACTCCCCCGCCCAGCCGGTAGCGTCCCCGCGCATGTGACCACCTATGAAAGTGCAGGAGCTTGTGAGGATCATTGAAAAAGACGGCTGGTATCTCGTACGAACGAGAGGCAGTCATCGTCAGTTCCACCATCCGAGCAAACCCGGTACCGTCACTGTTGCGGGCAAGCCCGGTGTAGACATTCCGCCTGGGACATTAAACAGTATCCTGAAACAGGCAGGATTGAAGGAGTAAGATGATGCGATACCTCGTGATTATTGAAAAGGGTGAGTCAAGCTGGGGCGCTCATGTTCCCGATCTCCCGGGGTGTATCGCGGTAGCAGAGACACGTCAGGAAGTGACCGCACTCATCAAAGACGCCATTGCCTTCCACCTGGAAGGTCTGCGTGACCACGGCGAACCTATTCCTCTTCCCGTTTCCGAAAGTGAGTGTATCGAGATCGACGCGGCCTAGCCGTCAAGGCCAAAACTCGGCTTAGGCTTCGCTCCGCCGACATCCTCGGAACGCATCGCAACCATTCACAGCCCATGCAACTCAAAACCTACCAACACAACGCCCTCGACCAGCCAAAAGACGCGCTCAAAGAGGGCTGGGACTGCTCGTTCGCCTATGTGCTGGCCCTGCTGGATAACACCACAAGGACGTGGGCAAGGCAGTCGAAGGGGTGAAAGCCGGGCGGCTTCAACAGCCTGGAAAAGGACTTTGAGCTGTATCTGGAAAAGAGCCGGGCGTTTTAGTGGCAGGAACAGGTCAGCGAACTGCTGGACGAGAAATATCAGAGACGGTAGCTGTACAGAGGTACGAGCCGCAAAAAGGAGAGATGTATGGCAGGACGACTCGACGGAAAAGTCGCGCTGATCTCAGGCGCAGCCCGAGGCATGGGACAGGCCGAGGCAGACCTGTTTGCCCAGGAGGGGGCCAAGGTGGTGCTGGCCGATGTGTTGGACGATCTGGGCCAGCAGGCGGCTCAGGACATCGTTCGACAGGGCGGAGAGGCGTGCTATGTCCATCTCGACGTGACCCTGGAAAGCGACTGGCAAGGCGCCGTTGAAACGGCCGAACAGACCTACGGTCAGCTCAGCATCCTGATCAATAACGCCGGCATTGTCCGCATGGCGCCGCTGGACGAGACCAGTCTTGAGGCCTGGCACGAGGTCATCAACGTGAACCAGACCGGCGTGTTCCTGGGCATGAAACACGCCATTCCGGCCATGCGTCGGGCGGGCGGGGGGTCGATCATCAATATCTCGTCGGTCGCCGGGCTGGTCGGGCTGCCGAACATTCCCGCCTACCAGGCCAGTAAGGGCGCGGTGCGGCTGCTGACCAAAAATGCCGCCGTCCAGTACGCCCAGGATAATATTCGGGTGAACTCCATTCATCCGGGCCGGATTGAAACCCCGATGACCGCCCCACTGGCGTCCGAGCGGCGGGAGATGGTGATCAACCTGACCCCGCTCAGACGGGACGGCAAACCCCGAGAGGTCGCCTACGGCGCTCTGTTTCTGGCGTCTGACGAGGCGTCGTATGTCACCGGGGCCGAACTGGTCATCGACGGCGGCTTCACCGCCCAATAGGAGGCAGGCAGGATGACTCCCAGACTCTTCTACCGACCCGGCTGAAGCTCGTGCGCCAAAACGAAAGAGTTGCTTTCGTCATGGGGCGTTGCCTTTGAGGCGGTCAATGTTGAGCAGGACCCGCAGGCTGCGGCCGAACTGCAACGCCGCCAGGTGCCGCTCGTCCCGGCTGTTACGGTCGGGGAACAGATTGTGCACGGCTGGAATCCGCCCGCCCTGGCCGCCCTGGTCGGCGTGCCCTATTCGGACCGCCCCCAGCTTTCGCCGCCGGAACTTGCCGCGCGGCTGGACCGGATTCTGGAAGCCACCCAACGGGCGTTGCGACCCGTCTCGGCTGAAAGGTTGCGGACTACGGCTCCCGGTCGCGACAGAACCCTGGGCGACATCGGCTATCATATCTTTCGGCTCAGCCTCGGTTTTCGCGATGCGGCCCGAGAGAAGCGCTTTCCGGTGGCCTGGCTGCTGGAAGCCGCACCGGCCGAGATGCGCGACGGAGCCGCCCTGGCACGCTATGGGGAAACCGTGCGGGCCCAGCTGTCGGACTGGTTTGCCGCCCACCCCGACCAGCCGTTTTCTGTTGTGGTGCAGACCTACTACGGAGCCCAGTCGCTGCACGCGCTGTTGGAACGGACCAGCTGGCACGCAGCCCAGCACCTGCGCCAGGTGTATGCCCTGCTGGAGGCGGCTGGACTGCCCCCCGAGCAGCCCCTCGGCGCCCGGGATTACGTCGGTCTGCCGCTGCCGGACTCGGTCTGGTAGAATCGCCGCGTGGCTATGTTCGGTGTGCTTGAGCTGCTCAAGCGTGTCGCCCAGACGCTCCGCAAGGATAGGCTGGACCGGGTTCTGCTGGCCCTGGTGGTGATCATTCTGGCCGGCATGCTGGGTATTGCCTACTTTGACTCGCTGCCCCTGGCCGACTCGCTGTGGTGGACGATTGTCACGATTACCACCGTCGGCTATGGGGATATTTCTCCGGCGTCCGTGGGCGGCCGGGTTGTCGGCGTGTTGCTGATGCTGTTCGGTATCGGCTTTCTGGGCCTGTTGACGGCTACCCTGGCCAGCATCTTTGTTGAAGAACGACGACAGGAGGAAAAAGGCGTGAATCCGGTACGGGTCACTCAGCATCTGGTGCTGTGCGGCTGGAGTTATAAAGCCCGGGAAATTGTCGAAGAAATCCGGGCCGATGAGGCAAACCAGAGCCGCCCGGTGGTTCTGATCGCCGAGCTGCCGAACAAGCCCTTGGACGATGACCAGGTGTACTTTGTGAACGGCCCGGTGACCCAGGATACCTTACGCAAGGCCAACGCCGGGCAGGCCCAGGCGGCCATTGTCCTGTCCGATGAGAGCATCGAGGCGCACACCCGAGACGCCAAGACCATCCTCGGTACGCTGACGATTAAGGCGACATATCCGGAGTTGTACACCAGTGTGGAGCTGGTTGATCGCAAAAATGTCGAGCACTGTCGCTTGGCCAAGGCCGATGAAATTATTGTCTTGGGCGAAATCAGTACGAATCTGCTGGTCCGGGCCAGCCTCGACCACGGCGTGACGCAGATCATTACCGAGCTGGTGAGCAGCCGCTTTGGCAGCGAGATTTATAAAATCGTGCCGCCTCAGGCCTGCGTCGGCCGGCCTTTTCTTGAGGTGCTGACCACCCTCAAGACGGACCGCAACATCATTGTCGTGGCGGTGGAGAGCGTGCATCAGGGCCGCTTTCTTGCCAACCCTCCGAATAGCTATATAATCGACGGGAGAGATCGTCTCATCGTGGTTGGCAAAGATCGCCAGGCGTAGGAGGAAAGTGGGCATGCCCTCAGCATATTTTGAGACGGTGAAAACGTTTTTGCTCGACTTGGGCTATGCGATCACCGAGGAAGACCCGGCCCAGGAGTTGGTAGTGGTCCGGGATGAAGACAACGGCATTACGAATCTGATCGTGGACTGTGAAGATCCGATTCTTATCCTTGAGCAGATGATTCTGCCGGTCCCGAACAATCCGGGCGCGATGTTTGAGCGGCTGCTGCAAATGAACCGGACCCTCGTCCACGGCGCGTTCGTGCTCGACGAAGCCGGCACGCTGGTCTTGTTTCGGGATACCTTGCGCCTGGAAAACCTGGACATGAACGAATTGGAAGGCTCGATTGAGGCGCTCAGCCTGGCCCTGGCCGAAAATGCCGACGAGCTGCTGGCCTTCAGCAAACAATAAGGGAGAAGACCTATGGCAAGCGTTTTTCAGCGACTGTTCAAGTTCGGACAGTCCGAGGCCCACGCGGCCCTCGATAAGTTCGAAGACCCGATCAAAATGACCGAGCAGGGCATCCGTGACCTCAAGCGTGACCTCCAGGCCAGCATGAGCAGTTTGGCCGAGGTCAAAGCCATTGCCATCCGGCTCCGCCGCGACGCCGACGACAATAAAAACATGGCTGCCGAGTACGAGCGCAAGGCCATGCTGCTGCTCCAGAAGATGCAGAGCGGCGCGCTCGACCAGGCCGAGGCCGAGCGCTTGGCCGGCGAAGCCCTGCGGCGCAAAGAAGAGTGCCTGGACAAGGCCACCCGGAGCCAGCAGGACTGGCAGACTCAGGATGATATGGCCTCCCAGCTCCAGGGGAAGATCGAGAAGCTCAAGGCCACCGTCTCGAAATATGAAAACGATCTGGTGACCCTCAAAGCACGGGCCAAAACTGCGGCTTCGACCAAGAAGATCAACCAGCAGCTGTCCAAGATCGACTCGTCCGGCACCATCGCCATGCTGGAAAAGATGCGCACCAAGGTGGAAGAGGACGAGTCGCTGGCCCAGGCCTACGGGTCGCTGGCCGACGCCGATCAGACCGTCGAGGATGAGATCGACAACGCCCTGAACGCAAAGGCCGCACCCACGACCAGTAACGCCCTGGCCGAGTTGAAGGCCAAGATGGGGATCAGCGCCGGCGCCTAGTTAGCACCAAGGTGAACGCTGATGACCACCTCATCAAGAAGAGATCATCGTTCACCTTGAAGGAGAAGACCGGTGTCATTCCGCGACTGGCTACGGGGCGTGTTCGCCGGCAAAGCGCCGGAGCTGGATCCGCTCGATCTTTCTCTGACCGACCTGAAAAAGGGCTATCTGGTCGATTACGACCTCAAGACCTGGCAGGTCACCAGCCACAACAGGTATGACTTTGACGGCGACCAGGCCCAGGAGTGGGAACTCTTCTCGGGCGATGAGCGCTGCTATCTGGGAGCCGAGAAGGACGACGAGTACGCCTGGTCGGTCAGCCGCAAGATTGCGTTTTCGGCCCTCGGCCCGGCGGTCAAAGACCACCTGCTCCAGCACGACGACCCGCCCCAGGCGATTGTGTACGACGGCACCCGCTACAGCCTGGAAGAGAGTGGCGCGGGGTATTTCTTTCCCGATGGCCGGGTGGCCGGCGATGAGCTGATCTACTGGGACTACACGGACGAGACGGGAGAGAAACTGCTGACGATCGAACAGTGGGGCGAGACCGAGTTTGAAGCCTCGGTCGGCAAGACGGTGCAGGCCTACGAGTTTCGGAATATTCTGCCCCAGCACGAGGAGTGAGAGCGTGCCTGTTGCCTCGCTGCCCAGCCTGTCGCCCATTGTTCTGCACCTTGGTCCGGTGCGCGGTAAGCTCGACGACCATGACTTCTTTGAGTTTTGCCAGTTGAACCCGGAGTGGCGTATTGAGCGGACCAGCGCAGGAGACCTCGTCATCATGGCACCAACAGGGGGGCTGACGGGCAGTCAAAACTTTACCCTGACCGAAGCGGAGCGCGAAGAATTTCCGCCACTGTGCCCGGATTTTGTTGTGGAGCTGCGCTCCCGCTCAGACAGCCTGACTTCTCTCCAGGCCAAGCTGGAAGAATATGTGGAGAATGGCGCCGAACTTGGCTGGTTGATCGACCCTCAAGAACGCACGGTGTATATTTACCGTCCTCGGACGGCGGTGCAGCGTGTGGACAATCCGCAAGAAATCTCTGGCGACCCTGTTCTGCCGGGCTTCACCTTGGAGGTGGCCAGGCTGTGGCAGACACCATGAGTCGAGAAAAATGGAGGCGCCGAGTCACACAGCGCGCAGAACATTCTCTTCAATACACCTCCCAGCGGCCGCGTCGGTAGTACTCGTAGAGAATCGGCCGGCTCTCCTCGTTCACTGCTATTTGCTCGCGGTCGTCAAACATCCCTTTGCCGAAATACGCCATGGACAGCATGGCTTCTCGGTTCAGAAAACGCGTCTCAATGCCATCAAACGACAGACCTGTGACGGTTTCTTTGAGCGCCTTGTCGTCCAGCAGGCTGGCGTCCACGCCTAACACGAACCCCCACTCGCCCATGGTCGGAATGTGGGTGTGGTAGGCCAGCGTACTCAGGCCGGCCGCTTCGAGCGTCTTGTCGATGCACACAAACGCCCGGCGGGTAAAAAACGGACTCGTCGCCTGGGTGACCACCACTCCGCCCCGTTTGAGCTGCTTCTTGCACAAGCGGTAGAAATTGAGCGAATACAGACGCGCCAGAGCGACCGAATTGGGGTCCGGCAGATCGACGATGATGACGTCGAACAGCCGATCAGTCGTCCGCAGAAAGGCGAACGCATCGGTGTGTACGATCTCGACCCGAGGATCGTGCAGGGCGTTGTCGTTGAGTTGGACGAGGACCGGGTGGGAAGACGCCAGCTCGGTCATGGCCGGATCGAGGTCAACCAGGATGAGGTGGGTGACGCCCGGATGTTTGAGAACCTCGCGTGCCGCCAGACCGTCGCCGCCGCCCAGGATCAGAACCTCTTGCCCACCTGGTGAACGCCGGTCCCTGTCCGCAGCTGGGTTCGCCATCGTCCACCTGTTGCCGACCAGGCTCAGGGCCGGGTGGACCAGAGGCTCATGATAGCGCTCCTCGTCATAGCTGCTGAACTGCTGGTTGCCGTTGATGTAGAGCCAATAATCCTCCCGCCAGCGCGTCATGACCAGACGCTGGTAGGGGGTCTGTTCGACAAGGATGACCGTATCTTTGTACAGCGTCTGCTCGCCAAACAGGACAATCGGCTGGGCTCCCACGACCAGGCCGACTAGGCCGAGGCTGACCCCGGCCCACAGACCAGACATCAGCCGCGGGCGGGCCAACAAGGACCGGAAGCGGACCACAAACACGGACGCCACGGCAAAGTTGACCGTCCCCAAGGCAATCGGCGTATAGGTCAGGCCGAGATACGGCAGGGCCACAAAGGCAAAGATCAGGCCCCCTGCCAGCGCTCCGTAATAGTCCTTTTCCAGGACCGAAGAGATGTTCACCCGCAGTTCTTCGTAGTCGGCGTTGACGCGGGTGATGAGCGGAATTTCCATGCCGATCAACAGACCAATGACAGCCGCCAGGGGATAAATGACGAACCCGACATTGTTGAAAAACGGGGACACGGCATAGCTGGCGACCGCCGCACTCGCGCACAGGACCGACAGGCTGAACTCGAGCAGGGTAAAGGTATCGAGCAGATTGGTGCTGAAGGAGCGGCTCAGGCGGCTGCCCAGCCCCATGGCAAACAGCATCAGCGACATCAGCAGCGTCCACTGCAGGGTGGCATTGCCGAGGAAGTAGCTGGCCAGGGTGCACAGCACAAACTCGGCCACAATGCCCGCGCAGCCGGTCGCAAACAGGCACAGCTTCAGAAGGTGGTTCATCCCCTCTTCCTCATCGACAGCTCAGGATGAACCACCTTGAGGCTAGACACACCAGATAATCAGGAAAGACGCGCTCACGTAGGAGAACATCTCCAGGCAGGCCACGCCGAGATGGGGCTGATCCTGTTCAACCAGCTTGGCCGAGATGCTCGTGCCGGGCAGCAGGAGTTTGTCGGTGGCGAAACGGACCACCGGCAGGAAGACCAGACCGACCAGGGCGTAGCTGCCAAAGGCCAGGAAATTGCGCTGCCAGGAGAAGAATTCCTCGCTGGCGGCAAAGCCCAGGATATTGCCCATGGCGATCAGCGCTCCGGCAAAGCTGACCCCGACCGCGACATTATCGCGCTCAATCTCGGTATGGATGCTGTAGGGGGTAATCCACTCATACATCAGCCCGGTCAGAATCAGGCCCAGCTGTCCCACGCTCCAGAAGGCCAGGGCGGTCCAGATCGTGCCGGTTTCTCCCGACAGGGCGCCGAACAGGATGAGACCGGTGGCGGTATACACCCCGGCTTCGCTGATGCCGGTGCCCGCATTGTGGTCGTGGATGATTTCCCGTTCGTTGTCGAACTGAAACAGAATCAGCTTGTCACTGACCAGGGTCGAGAGGTTGAGCAGCACGATGCCCAGGGGACCGTACAGCAGGATATCGACCATGTCTTCGACCAAGCCGTGTGAGGGGCCGCTGAGCACCCCGCCGATGGTGAGCACCAGCCCCAGATAATAGCCGACCAGGGCCAGGGCCAGGGCCACATTGTCGTTGTCCACTAACTCTGTTGTGACCCGAAACGCGGGGTGCAGCACATCGAACACCCGCTTGCCGACCCAGAACAAGGCGTAGGCGCACCCGAGATACAGCAGAGCCAGAATCAGTCCATCAAGCGTCATGGCGTCCCCGGTCGTCAAAAGGTGAGCGTCATGTCCTCCAGTGTGTGATCACGCTCACCGTTATTTGCCGAAGCCGAAGCTGCGCGAGCGGAGCGAGGCGCCGCTGCTGCGGCCTATGCGGTTTTGGAACTTCTGGCGGAAGCGTTGCTGACTGGCCACCTCGCGGGCTTGACGGCGCTCAAAAAAGCTCGGGTTGCGCTGCCTGGTGGTGGTGCCGTTGGTGCCGTACTCACGACCGGTCGGGCCGTAGTAGGGCCGGTTCCGGCTCTGGTAGCCCCGATACTGGTCATAATCCCGGCGAAAGATGCTTCCTCCGGCCAGCCCCAGCACGTCTCTCAGCAGCGCATATTTGCCGTAAAACTCCCAGAAGGAGTTGCCGCTGCTATCGCTCCGCCACCGCCCGTATTGTTCATTGCCGACGTAGTGATAGCCGGCCGGATGGGGGGTGGTGGTTTCCTGTCCTTCGCGTTTCGAGGCCAGGCTCATGCCGAGGAAGTTTTCATTCCTGCGATAGAAATCCTCTGAGACTTCGAGCCAGTCGCTTGACCACACCTGCTCGCCCTGCAGGACCTTGTATTTGTGGTAATATGCAGGAAAAAATGTGCCGTCCTGCCGCATATCCTCCAGGGCGATGGTGTACTCGGGAGCGTCGCGCAGCTGAGCCTTGAGCTGGTCGAGCGGAGACCGGGGAGCGGAGCAGCCCGGCAGCCCGAAGAGCGGCCCGAGGATCAGCCCGAGGATCAGCACCGGGCCGAGAAGCGGTGTGGAAAAGATATGACGCATGCCGTGCCCTTGCGCTAGCCGAGAGACACCACTCAGGATGAACAAACTTGTGGCCAGCGTCAAGCTCGACAGACACGAGGCATCAGACTGAAGCGGGACACGCGGTTACGACCATGTCCAGAATAGGTACCCATCTGCTCGCCGACCTGTACGGCATAGACTTGGCGCTGCTGCGGGACGAAGGAGAGCTGGTGCGCGTCTTTCGCGCCGCGCTTGATGGGGCCGGTTTCAGCGTGCTCCACCAGCTCAGCCACCGCTTTGCCGACGGCGGACAAGGCGTGACCGGCATGTTTCTGCTGTCCGTGTCCCACGCTACCTTTCATACCTTTCCCGAACACGGGTATATGGCGGTGGATATTTTTTCGTGCGGCAGCGCCGATCCCCAGGCGGTCCTGAACGTCCTGACCCAGACCTTCGCGCCCCACACCGTCCACACCCGGCAGGTGGACAGGGGGGAGCGCTGAGCGCGGACCGCTTCCTGAGGTGGGTCGCCTCTCCGTGCAGGCCTGGCCATTCACGCTGACCGTGCCAGCCGCTAAGGAATGAGTTTGACCAAAGTGACGGTCAGGCCGACAATGCCGACGGCCATGAGCCAGAGCTGTTTGTAGAGGGCGGTAAACTGCTCGGCCATGTCGGCCCGTAGGGTTTCCATGTCCGCTCGCACGGCCGCGAGGTCGGCTTTCGTCTCGCTTCGCAACTGCTCAATATCCGCTTTTACAGCCACCATATCGGCTTCCAGGACGGCGCGAACCTCGGTGAGATCAGCCTTGGTGGCGACGTTGCCGCCCAGAGCCTCGGCCTGGGCCTCCTCAAAGCCGGCCTGCTTGAGTGCCATGACGGCTTTGTGGGTGTCAAAGGCCAACGCACTCATGGCTGTGTGGCTCCTTTCTCGCTGTCCTGGCGGGGCTACAGCGCAAACAGCGCCTGATCTCGCGGTTCCGTTCGAGAAGCCGCTCTTCGGGCCACTCCCCGCACCCGACCGATGGGGCGACCATCACCGCTCACCTTGCGGCTGCCGGCCGGCCCTCCCCAGCGCTACTCGGCTTTCAGCTTTTTAATTTCCTCGGTCAGCTCCGGGACGGCCTGAAACAGGTCGGCCACCAGACCGTAATCGGACACGTTGAAGATCGGGGCTTCGGGGTCTTTATTGATCGAGACGATGACCTTGGAGTCTTTCATGCCCGCCAGGTGCTGAATGGCCCCAGAGATGCCGACCGCAAAATACAGCTCGGGCGCAACGACCTTGCCGGTCTGACCGACTTGCAGGTCGTTGGGCACGAAACCGGCGTCAACCGCCGCCCGGCTGGCACCCATGGCCGCGCCCATGGCGTCAACCAGGGGCTCCAGATACTCTTTGAAATTCTCTCCGGACTTGAGTCCCCGGCCACCCGAAATGACAATACTCGCATCGGCCAGCGTCGGCCGGTCGGATTTGATCTCGTTAAAGACCACAAAGCGCATCTGTTGGTCGGCCGCCTCAAGGCTGACATCGGCCGCTTCAACCGGCGATTGGTCGCCCGGCTGGGCCGCGTCAAACGCCGTGCCACGCACCGACACGACCTGCACCGCCCCGTCCAGGGCTACCGTCGCAATCGCGTTGCCGGCATACATCGGGCGCTGAAACGTGCCGTCGTCATTGATCCCTACAATATCGCTGGCCATCCCGACGTTGAGCCGGGCGGCGACCCGGGGCAGCATATCCTTGCCCTGGGCGGTGGAGGTGGCCAGCAGAAGCGACACCTCGTTGCGGCTGACCAGCTGTTCGAGGGCGGCGGCATACGCGTCGGCCAGATAATGGGCCAGCGCCGGATCGTCCACGGCCAGGACTTTGGCCGCACCATAGCCGGCCGCTTCCTGGGCCGCGCCTTCTACTCCGGCGCCCAGGACCGCAACCAGCACGTCTCCGCCGAGCTTGCCGGCCGCCTCTTTGCCGGCCTGAATGGCGATCAGCGTACTCTTTGGCAGGTGTCCGTCTTTTGTTTCGGCATAGACCAGTACATTCCCCATGACAGGCTCCTCAAAAGGTGATGGTGCTCAGAGCACTTTGGCTTCGGTGTGCAGCAGTTCGATGAGTTCTTGCACCGACTCGACGATTTTGCCGGCTTCTTTCTTGGCCGGCGGCTGCATGGACTGCACGCTGAGGCGCAGGCTGGTATCTACCTCCAGTTCAGCCAGCGGGATCTCTCTGATCTCTTTTTTGCGCGCCTTCATGATCCCCGGCAGTGAGGCGTAACGCGGCTCATTGAGACGCAGGTCTGCGGTGACCAGGCCCGGCAGCCCAAAGCCGACGGTTTCCAGACCGCCGTCCACCTCGCGGATGACCTCGACCGACTGCTGATCGTCGGACAGCGTGACCTCTGAGGCAAAGGTTGCCTGCGGCCAGCCGAGCAGGGCGGCCAGCATCTGGCCGGTCTGGTTG
>JAAXHF010000013.1:0-1792 GCA_012271025.1 Deltaproteobacteria bacterium
GTCAGGCCGACAATGCCGACGGCCATGAGCCACAGTTGTTTGTAGAGGGCGGCAAACTGCTCGGCTATTTCGGTCCGCAACGTTGCCGCCGCTTCCGTCAAGTCGGCTTTGGTGGCCACGTTGCCGCCCAGGGCCTCGCCCATAGTGGTGACCACAGCCTCCGCTTGAGCCTCGTCGAAGCCCGCCTGCTTCAACACCGTGACGGCTTTGTGGGTATCAAAGGCCAGTGCGCTCATGGCTGGGTGGCTCCTTTCTCGTTGCCCTGGCGTGGGCGCAGCGCATCCCCAGCAGGGAACCTACCCCAAGGAATTGCTGGACCTCGGGATTCGGGAGTACGTAGGAATCTTCTTCAGGCGCTATCGTATCATCTGACCGATGATGGACAATACGGTCTGTGTACTCCTGATCGCCGGTGGACGACGGGATATGCAGACCCTGTTGCAGCGGCGCTTGCTGCGGGTGTAAGTCTCTCCCCCATCTGTCCAAAACCGTGTGTCTGCTCAGCGGGTCCAGGCCAGCCAGGTTTCGAACAGTGCTTTGATGCGTGGCGTCAGGCGCGTGCGGGTGTAGGCGCCGGCGACTTTTTTGATCGCCTCGGCCTGAGTAGGGTAGGGATGGATGGTCTGGTCCAGCGTTTTCAGGCCCAGCCCGCCGACCATGGCCAGACTCAGCTCGGAAATCATGTCGCCGGCGTGGCGGGCGACAATGGTTGCCCCCAGAATTTTGTCGCTGCCGGCCTGGGTATAGACTTTGACAAAACCCTCCGATTCGCCGTCCAGCAGCGCCCGGTCCACGTCATCCAGCTCTTGGACAAAGGTGTTGACCGCCAGGCCTTTGTGGTCTGCCTCGTGTTCGTACAGGCCCACATGGGCGATCTCCGGGTCGGTATAGGTGCACCACGGGACGGTCAGGCTGCTGGCCTTGGCCCGACCCTTGAACAGCGTATTTTGGATCACCACCCGGGCCAGCGCGTCGGCCATGTGGGTAAACTTGTAGACCGAGCCAATATCCCCGGCCGCATAAATACGGGGGTTGGTGGTCCGCAGGTGGTCATCGACCTGCACCCCCACCTTGGTATCGTACGACACGCCGACACGTTCCAGGTCGAGCCCTTCCACGTTTGGCGCCCGCCCCACTCCCAGCAGAATGTCGTCCACCCCGATGCAGGTCTGAGACCCCTGGTGTTCAAAGTGAATGATTTTCTCGGCGCCCTCGGTGCTGATGCGGCCGATATTGCAGCCGACCAGCGTAGTGACCCGGTCCTTGACCAGGGCGGCCTGGATACGCTCTGCGGCGTCTCTATCCTCCCGAATCAAAATCTGGGGTGCGACTTCGAGCAGGGACACCTGTGAACCGAAGCGGGCGAAGGCCTGGGCCAGCTCGCAGCCAATCGGGCCGGCGCCGATTACGGCCAGGCGTTTGGGCAGGCTGGTCAGCGAAAAAATGGTCTCATTGGTGAGATAGCCGGCTTCGGCCAGACCCGGGATCGGCAGGCTGGTCGCCCGCGCGCCGGTGGCAATGACCGCCCGCCGAAAGCGCACCCGCTGCTCCCCGACGGCGACCGTCTCGTTGTCAACAAAACGCCCCTCGCCCAGAAAGACATCCACCCCCAGACCCTGAAAGCGGGTCGCCGAGTCTTTGGCGCTCATGTGAGCCCGCAGGCGTCGCATGCGCTCCATGACCGCCGGAAAATCGACCTGCGTACCGTCGGGGACGACAACGCCGAACTGTCCCGCGTCACGCGCATCGGTATACGCCCGAGCCGCCCGCAGCAGGGCTTTTGACGGCACAC
>JAAXHF010000013.1:1833-3434 GCA_012271025.1 Deltaproteobacteria bacterium
ACGTTCAGGCAGTCGCCGCCCATCAGCTCACGTTCGATCAGGGCGACCTTGGCACCCAGGCCGGCCGCCCCCGCCGCCGTCACCAGGCCAGCCGTGCCCGCCCCGATAACGACCAGATTGTAGCGCGGAGCCGGCTCCGGGTTGATCCAGTCGGCGGGATGGACATGGCCGAGCAGGGTCGTGTTGTGGGTATCATTGGGCTGGAGCTGTTGCGTCATGTCCTTACCTCTTGAGGCTGGCGGTCATCACGATTTCCCATGGGTGTCGACGGTTTGGCTGCGAACGGCGAAGATGGTGGCCAGCGCAAACAGGATGGAAGACGGTCCCCAGCCGGCCAGACTGGGCGGAATGGAAGCGCTGTAGCCGAGCGAGGCAAACACATCGCTCAACAGAATCGAACCAATACCCAGGCCACAACTGGCCAGGATGGTCAGGGCCGGGCCGGGAAACGGCGGGCCGCTCAGGGCGAAGAACAGGACGACCGCAGGCAGGAACACGCACGCCAGCGGGGCGGCCAGCTTCATGTGCCAGGCCACCCAGTAGGCGGTCGCCCGGTAGCCGCCGGCCTCGACGTCGCGAATGATCCGCGACAGTTGTCGAGCGCTGAGGTGCATGGTGTCAACCTCGGTCTGGGGCTCGGCGCCGAGCTGGATGTGGGGCGAGGCCGGCAGCAGTTCAAACGAGCCGTCGCCGATGACCAGGCGGACGGGATCGGTCAGCGCCCATACGCCGTCGCCGACATGGCGGGCTCTGGGGGCGTCGGTCCGGCTGGTCGGCAAGCCCTGGTCGTCCAGTTCATAAATCGAGATGTCGTAGGCTTCCCTCCTGACCGTATCGAGTTGGCGGGTGTGGTACAGCTTGCCGTTCTGATGCCAGATGGCCAGCCGCTGGAGGCGGCCGGAGTTTGCCGCAGACTTGATCTGGGTGATTTTGAGCCAGTCGGCCCAGGCATTAGTGCGGGGGATGACGGCTTCGTTCAGCAACAGGTAGGCCGGCGCCACCAGGCCGGCAATCAGCAGAATCGGGCTCAGGGCGCGGACCACGGACACGCCGCAGGCTCGCATGCCGATCAGCTCTCGGTTGACCGACAGCACACCCACGGTCAGGGCGGTGGCCAGCAGCAGCGACATGGGAACCATGCGGGAGGCCAGCAGCGGGGAGCGGGCACAGTAGAAGCGCATGACTTCGCTCAACTCGGCCTGGTGACGGGCAAACCACTGGAGCCGCTCCAGCACGTCAACCAGAAAATACCCGGTGAACAGAAAGCCGAACGATACCAGCAGCATGGAGGCGTAGGAGCGGGCCACATAGCGCTGAAGGATATAGCCTGTGTGGTCGCCCAGAATAGCCTGGGACGGTTGGCTGGGATGACGCTCGGAGCGTATCCGCCAGCGTGGCCAGCCGTTGGGGAAGGACAACAGGACAAAGGCCAGCCCGCCGACCAGCATATTCGGTAGCCAGACGCCTGTCGCGGGGGAAGCCAGCCCGGCCTGGACCAGACCGCTGCCGAGTTGGATCAGGCCGTAGTACACGGCGGTGATCAGCAAGCCGGCCAGTCCGCCGGCCGCCCGGGAAAAGGTCCGACCGAACAGGACCAGCGG
>JAAXHF010000306.1 GCA_012271025.1 Deltaproteobacteria bacterium
AACCGGTTTTTGAGACCGCTTCTAGTTGGGTTTGGAGCTGTTCTGGCTGTCGCGTTTCGACAAAGCGTTTGGGGTGAAGTTTCTTTGCATTGGATAGCTGGGCTATGGATTAGCAGCGCGTTATTCCTCCAGTTTTATATGCGGGAGCACCTCGAAATCCAGCGCTTAGGAACCATTATACGAGAGGAAATTGCCACAGCAGCTGGAGATGCGGCAGAGGTAGAACAAAAAAATGTCTTTCATTCGGAAACTCTCATAGGCGAAAAAGCCATAAATTTCAAAATGCATAGATATGATAGTAAATTTAGACTTTTTACGCAGCCATATGACTATCAATTTAGCTGGATAGTTTTTCTCGGTTTACCCGGCGTGCTGACGTCAGA
Source organism: Deltaproteobacteria bacterium (assembly GCA_012271025.1). Next base: position 384 of record JAAXHF010000306.1, read on the forward strand.
CTGGTCTTATTCACTCTCCATGACTACGTTCAGAGAGATATTTCTGTTCGATCTAGCCGCTATCGCATTCCTTCGATGCGGAACGCTTTTGCTAAGGCATGCCTGGCCGATATGGTATAGACTTCGACGAGATAGGGGCAAAGGAATTGCTCGCCACGCTGACACTGACGCTGCAAGAGGCGTTGGAGTTCGATGACGAAAAATGAGTTCACCGCCATTATTGAGCGGGACGGAGAATGGTATATCGCCTTCTGCCCTGAGATTCCTGAGGCCAACGGTCAGGGGAAAACCAAAGATGAAGCCCGAGAGAGTTTAGCCGAGGCCATTGGGCTGATTCTTGAGGACCGATCTTAGAGTTTTAAGCTGGCTAACACACGAAACACAGTCGGATGCTGACCGCGAGAGGAAGCAAGATGATCCAACCAGACGCGGTATATCGGAGAAGGCTTCTGGAAGAAGCCGAAAAAATTCCAGTCGAGTATCGTCCCTCTCTTTTGGACATAGTGCGCACCTTCAGAGAGAGCGTCACATTGAAGACCGCCGAGGAGAGCTTTCGACAGGGATGGCAGGAGGCGCTGCGAGGCGAGACACAGCCAGCGGTAGACCTCTGGGGGTAGCTCACGAAAATCGCTCCCAGGCGGCCTGCCGACTCACACCTAGAGCTTTTCCGATTTGCGTCCAGGTGACGCCTCTCTTACGGAGGATGTGTACATGCTGCTTGAGGGTGGCTGCCACTGAACGAACGGTGGCAGCAGCCGGGCGTAGAGCGCGCAGGAGTTCGGCATCAGTGAGGGAATCCCAGCCCGGAAAGACTGGGCTTGCTCTGCCGTCCAGGATTTGGTTACACACCGCCACGCAGGCGTCGCAAATGTAGACTCCTGGCCCGCCAATGAGTTTGTTCACGGTCTCTGAATCCTTCTGGCAGAAGGAGCAGAAAAGAAGCGCTTCCTTTTTTGCACTTGCTGGCATAGCGGCCTCCCTGAAGTTGGTGTGTCAAGGATATCTTGACGTTTGGAAATTGTCAAGGTCATCTTGACATAGGCCTGCTGCACCATGCTGGATTATGAGTCTTGAGGGAAAGAATATCGGGTTACACTCCACTGACTCGCCCTCTGGCTTGAAATGCTCAATTTTGCCGCATAGAAGACAATGAATGACACGGTTCGAGGATGGGGCAGCGCTCGTGACAAGGATGATGCCATGAAGGAAACCTACACAGCAGTCGTGAAGCAGTCGGGGCCGTGGTGGATCGGATGGATCGCGGAGATTCCTGGTGTTAATTGCCAAGAACGGACGAGAGAGGAACTGCTCGTTACACTGAAAGTCACGCTGCAAGAAGCCTTAGAGTTCAACCGTCGTGAAGCGCTCGAAGCCGCTGGCGAAGAGTTTGAAGAAGCATCCATTGCCGTATGAAACGTGCGGAATTTCTTCGGCATCTCCGAAAGAATGGCTGCGAGCTGTTGCGAGAGGGCCGGCGGCATTCGTGGTGGCACAATCCTGAGCAGAATAGGCGCTCAGCGGTTCCGAGGCATACCGAGATTGACGACAATTTGGCTCGCAAAATTTGCAAAGACCTTGGAGTTCCCAACGTCAAGTGAGTTCTGCCAAATGATGCCGGTCGTTCAGCGAGGCCAAGCGCCACAGCGAAAAGAGGCCGAATTGGCCGAAGACAATGGTGCTACGTGACGCCAGGTCGATCTTGAGGTGATGGATGTTGCCCAGGTCGAGGCCGAGCGCTGCACACAGAATCGTGGCAATCGTCATCGTATGACTCACCACCACCACCGAGCTGTCACACGCCTGCTCGCGCAGCCGATCAACAACCGGCCAGGCCCGACTCTGCAAGGTTTCCAGGGTCTCGCCGCCTGGCGGCGGGGTGTGGGCCGGGTCTTGCCGCCAGCGGTGGAAGAATGCGGTGTGCTCGCCCAGCAGCTGCGCGCCGGTCAGGCCCTCAAGCTCGCCCTGATCCCACTCCCGCAGCGCGGCAACGGTTTCACAGCCCAGGCCGTGCGGCTCGGCAATCCGGCGCGCGGTTTCACGGGCGCGCTGCAAGGGGCTCGACAGAATCAGGCCGGGACGCTTGGCGGCAAAGGTGGCGGCGACCGCCTCGGCCTGGCTCAAGCCTTTTGGCGTCAGCGGAATATCGGTGACGCCCTGACAGCGCCCGTCACGGTTCCACTCGGTCTCGCCGTGACGGACCAGATGCACGCTCAGCGGACCCTGGCTCGGCATTCAGTAAATGACCTTTTCCTCGGTCAGTTGGGCGATCTCCGACTCGCTCAGCCCCAGGATTTCTCCAAACACATAGGCGTTGTGCTGGCCCATGACCGGGGCGGGCCAGCGCAGCTCACCCGGCGTCTTGGACAGGTGAAACTGATGGCCCTCGTAGGGCGATGGTCCCATCTCCTTGTGGTCGAGATACTGGAACATGTTCCACGCGGCCAGGCGCGGGTCCTGGTGCAAATCCAGGCAGTTCTGGACCACCCCGGCCGGAACGCCGGCCTGCTGCAAGCGCTCCGCCGCAGCCTCGGCTTCCTGCTCGGCCGCCCAGGCGTCGAGCAACCCGTCGAGCGTATCGGCGTGGGCCAGACGCTCGGTCTGGGTGGCAAAGCGCGCCTCGTCGCCCCAGCCGGGCTTGCCCAGCACGTCGAGCAGGCCCTGCCACTGGGCGTCGGTGCTGACCGAGACGGCCAGCCAGCGGTCTTCGCCCTGACACTGGTACACCCCGTGCGGGGCGGCACGAACCGAGCGGTTGCCCTCGCGGTTCAGCACCCGACCGTTGACCCAGTAGTCGAGCAGCGCGGGCGACAAAAAATGGAGGGCGGCCTCGTACTGGGCCATGTCGATGTACTGACCCTTGCCGGTCCGACGCCGGTAGTCGAGCGCCGCCATGAGTGCGGTCGCGCCAAAACGGGGGGCGATGAAGTCGGTGTAGGCGCCGTAGGGCGGGGCCGGGTCACGGTCGGGCCAGCCCGAGATATGGTAGTAGCCGGTCAGCGAGGCCATCAGGTTGCCGAAGCCGGGGTACAGCGCGTGGGGGCCGGTCTGACCCTGCTGGCAGGTAGACAGCATGATCAGCTCGGGATTGATCTTGCGCAGGTTGTCATAATCCAGGCCCCAGTTGCGCATGGCCTTGGGGGTGAAGCTCTCCAGGACGACATCGGCCCAGGCAATCAGCTGCTTGGCCAGTTCCTGCGCCTTGGGCTTGCTGAGGTCGAGGGTAATGCCGTGCTTGCTGGTGTTGAAACTGGCAAAGAACTGGCTGCGGTCGAGGCCGGGTTGGCCGTCCGTCCAGGGCGGGGCCTGGCGCAGAATGTCGGGCCGGGCGTGGGACTCGACCCTGACGACCGTCGCCCCATGGTCGGCCAGGTATTTGGCGGTAATGGGGCCAACGCCGACCCAGGCGAAGTCGGCGACTTTAATGCCTTCGAATGCGTAGCGGCGCTCCATGCTGTGTCTCCTCACAAGCGGCGGCTCAGACGGCTCCGACTGTCCGCAGGGCGGCCAGCTTTTCCCGGCCATAGCCCAGCAGTTCGCCGTAGACCTCGGTATTGTGCTCCCCGATATGGGGGGCGCGGCCGGCGACCGCCAGCGGCGTGCGGCTGAGTTTGGCAAACGGCCCCGGGTAGGGAATCGTCGCGCCCAGATCTTCGTGCTCGACCGGCACGAAGAATTCGCGGGCGGCCAGCTGCTCGCTGGCGGTGATGTCTTCCGCAGTGGCGACCGGGGCGAGCAGGATGCGCCGCTCCAGGGCGCCGGCGTAGATCTCGGCCTTGGTCAGGGTTTGCAGAAACGCGGTAATCGCCGCCTCAATCTCGTCAATCTCCTTTTGGACCTCGTCGCCCTTGGCGTTCATGAAGGTGGCCGGTCCCCACTGGGTCCAGTCTTTGTCGAGCATCCACTGCGGGGCCATGCCTTTTTCGTCCATCCAGCCGATAAATGCCTTGAGCGACGGGGTGAGAGGGCCGCCGGCGACCAGCAGCGTGATATAACCGTCCTTGCACGGAAAGACGAGGCGCTGCCGCATGCCCTCGGAGCCGGCAAACACGCCGTTGCGCTCGACCGAGTTGCCGTGCAGGATCGGAAACGCCTGCTCGTTCATCAGCGTCCAGACCACGCAGGCCTGCATGTTGACCACCACGTGCTGGCCCTCGCCGCTTATCTCGCGCGGATAGTGGGCGGTCATGGAGCCGACCGCAGCTTCGGCGCTGGCGTGAAAATAGCTCTGTAACAGGTTGATGCGGGCCGGCCCGCGGTCTTGCTCGCCCATGATGGCCATGGCTCCGCCGGTTGCCCAGACGATCAGGTCGTCGGCCTGCTGGTCGCGTCCGGCTTCGGTATCGCCAAACGGGGTAATCGAGGTCAGGATGATGCGCGGGTTGCACTGCGACAGGGCCTCGTAGCCGAGACCCAGCTCGTCCAGATAGCCGACCGGAAAGGTCTCGATCACAAAGTCCGAGACCGCGACCAGATCGCGCAACACGACCCGTCCGTCGGCCTTTGTCAGGTCGAGGGTGACGCCTTTTTTGCCGGCGTTATAGGCAAACCAGAACAGGCTTTTCTCGGGGTCCGCCTCGTCGTGGTAAAAGGGCGGCAGGCTCCGCGCCGCGTCGCCGCCCGGCGGCTCTATCTTAATCACCTCAGCGCCCATATCGGCAAACATTTTTCCGCACAGCATGCCCTTTTCGTCGCTCAGGTCGAGGACCCGGTAGCCGGCCATCAGCGCGCTGCGCGTTGGAGCGGATGTCGTCATTGCGTGGCTCCTTGCGGGGTGTGGAATCGGCGCCGCAGTCCAGGCGCTGGGCGAACTGTATTGCTGAACCACGGTGCGAGTCAAGCGCGGGCGGCCTCAGGGCAGCAGGGCGATGATCCGCACCGGCGCGCCCGAGCCCCCGGCGATCTTCATCGGCAGCGCAATCAGCAGCGCCCCGCTCGGCGGCAGCTGGTCGAGGTTGGCCACATTCTCCAGCCCGGGCAGATTGGCGCCGTGCACGATCCGATGGACCATGAAGTCCGACGACTGGCCGTAGTCAAGGCTCGGCGTGTCCACGCCAATCGCGTCAATGCTGCGCTGTGAGACGAGGAACTGGGCGGCCTCGTCGGAGAAGGCCGGAAAGTGCAGCGTGGTCACGTCGCCGGGCTCATCGCTGCCCAAATAGCGCTGCTTGTCCGGCCAACGTTTGCCCCAGCCGCTGTACATCAGGACGATGGCGCCCGAGGGAATGCGGCCGTGGGCCTGCTCCCAGGCTGCAATATCGGCCACGCTCAGGCGATAGTCCGCGTCTGTGGACGCCTGGGCCTCAACGTCGATAACGACCGCCGGTCCGATCAGCTGCTGGACCGGAACGTCCGCCGCCGTGCGCTTGCCCTCGGCAAAATGGATCGGGGCGTCCATATGGGTGCCGCCGTGCTCGGCCAGGCAGATATTATTGGCCGCATACCAGTAGCCGGCCTCGGTGTGGCCGGCGGCAACCACCTCACGCTCAAACGGTTTGGCCGTCGGCCAGTAGACCGTGTTTTCATCGAAGGCATAGGTCAGGTCCAGCACTTTGCTGTCGTCGATGTTCCAGTCGGTCGGGGTCGCCGGGGGCGCCAGCCAGCCGCTCAGGATGACGAGCAGGGCCAGATATCCACCACGCTTGAGAGAGCCTGACATACGCCTACCTCCTGATCCGGACCGGGACACGGCCTGCAATAGCGCATAGCCGGCGGCCCGACAAGCGGCGCCGCATTGACAAAGCCGAGGGGCCGGCAGGATAATCGGGAGCCGCGAGAGGCCGAAGAGTCCGGCACTCCTGGCCCCGAGCCCAGAAGGAGGAAAGCATGGTTCGCGAGTATAAATTCCCCCAGTTGGAGAATGTGATTTTCGGAGCCGGCGCGCTGGAGCGGGTGCCCGGCGAACTCGAGCGTTTCGGCAAGCGGCGCGCCCTGGTCCTGACCGGCAACAGCCTGTCGACCAAAACCGATCTGGTCCAGCAATTCGAGGCCCTGCTCGGAGAGCGCTGGGCCGGCACCTACAACGGCTGCAAACAGCACGTGCCGAGCCACACGGTTGACGAAGCCGTGGCCATGGCGCGCGAGTGCGAGGCCGACGCCATCATCAGTTTTGGCGGCGGCAGTCCGATTGACGCGGCCAAGATTGTGGCCCTGGAACTGCTCGAAGACGCTCAGACCCAGGCCGACATGCCCCAGATTGCGATTTCGACCACGCTGTCGGCGGGTGAGTTCACCCCCTTTGCCGGGATCACCGATGAGGCCACTCGGGTCAAGGGGCTACGGGTCGATCCACGCATCGTGCCCAAGACGGTCGTGCTCGATCCCCAGGTGACCCTGCCGACCCCCCGGCAGCTGTGGTCGGCGACCGGCATCAAGGCGCTCGACCACGCCATTGAGGCTCTGTGGTCGGTCAACCCCCAGCCGGTGTCTGACGCCCTGGCCATGGAGGCGATCCGCAAGCTGCACGTCTCGCTGCCCCTGTCGGTCAAAGAGCCCGATAATGTTGAGGCGCGCGGCGAGTGTCAGGTGGCGGCCTGGCTGTCGATCTTTGGCCTGGGCAATGTCGGCGTCCGCCTCAGCCATATCTTCGGGCATCAGATTGGCGCCCGCTGGGACGTGCCGCACGGGGTGACCTCGTGCATCACGATTCCGCACTGCATGCGCTTTCTGGCACCCCAGACCCTGCCCCAGCAGGCCAAGATCGCCGAGGCGTTCGGCATTCAGGCCAACGGGCGGTCAGCCGAGGCGGTTGCGGCCGAGGCGGCCGAGGTGGTCGAGGCGTTCATTGACGGCTTTGACGTGCCCCGCCGCCTGCGTGATGTCGGAGCCAAGGAGGACGAGCTGTCGATTGTGGCCCAGGCCGTGATTGAGGAAAGCTCCCTGTGGCATAAGCAACAGGGCGCCGAAGAGGCCATGCTGGGGCTGCTCACGGCCATGTGGTAGACGCCCACGCCTGTCAAGGAGCGGACATGCCGAATCCAACTCTCCGTGTCATCCACGAGCCGCCGCGCTCGACACCGGTCAAGGCCGAGACCCAGGTGCTGGTGGTCGGTGGCGGGTCGGCCGGTGTGGCTGCGGCCGTGGCTGCGGCGCGCAACGGGGCCGATGTGATCCTGGTCGAGCGGCTCGGCTATCTGGGCGGGCTGGCCAGCGGCGGCCTGATCATTCTGCTGCTGACCCTGGACGACGGTCGGGGCCGGCAGGTCGTGGGCGGTTTGTGCCAAGAGGTGACGGACCGGCTGGCCCAGCGCGAGGCCGCCTATTTCCCGCCCCGAACCGAGTGGGGTAGTGCCGATCAGGATCTCGTCAGCCGGAATCGCAACTGGGGGCTGGTGTGGGGTCACAGCCCGCACCGGGTGCGCTACTCGGTCGCCTACGATCCCGAAGAATTCAAGTTTGCGCTGAACCGGATGACCCAGGAGGCCGGGGTGCGACTGTTGCTGCACGCCTATGCCTGCGACGCTATTGTCCAGGACGGCCGGGTCAGCGGGGTGGCCTTTCAGGCCAAGTCCGGCCGGTTCGCCATTCTGGCCGATGTCGTCATTGATGCCAGCGGCGACGGCGATATCTTCACCTCTGCCGGGACCGCCTATGAGAGCGAGAAAGTCCTGCCGTGGCTGTGGTTCTGCATGGGTGGGGTCGAAGACCCCGAGGCCGCTATCGAAGCCGGGGGCTGGTTTTTCCACACCCCGGGCGAGGGCAAGGTCCTGATGCCGTGGGGGGCGACCGAGCGGATCAGCCGTAAGATCGACGCCACCGACCCCGAAGACCTGACCTATGCCGAGTTGGAATGCCGCAAGCAGGTCATGGCCGAGGCGGACCGTTTGCGGCGTGAGGTGCCGGGCTTTGCCAAGGCCCACTTCTGTCACATTGCCGATCAAATCGGTATCACCGAGAGCCGCCGTCTGGTCGGCGAGGCCGTGCTGGGCCGGGACGACATCGACACGCCGTGTGAGGATGTGATTGCCCTGACCGGGCACTGGACCAAATACGAGGCCGTGTACCACATTCCCTACCGGTCGCTGCTGGCCAGGGAATTTCCCAACCTGCTGGTGGCCGGTCGCTGCATCTCGGTCGATCACCGGGTCCATCACGCCACCAAAGAGATTCCGCCGTGTATTGCGACCGGCGAGGCGGCCGGCACCGCAGCCGCGCTGGCCGCACAGGCAGGCATACCGCCCAAACAGATTCAGGTCTCCGCCCTGCAAAAGCGTCTCGAAGAGGGCGGGGTGATTCTGCGCCTGTGAGCGACACGCCTCAGCCGGACTCGGCCGGGCGAGGGGTGAGGGTGATTCTGGGCGCGTGGTCGCCCGGGCCGCGGGGGAGTTCGTTCAGCCGGATTAGGTCCTGCCGAACCCGCTGGCGCAGGGCTTCCAGCCGCACACCGCCGCACTTGTCGGGCAGCGGGGCGAGCGTTTCCAGTCCCATCGCCAGCATGGTCTGGGCGCCCGGATAGCCGGACGCCCATTTGTGATAGCCGACCGCGACCCGGATGAGGCCGAGAAACAGTTGCCAGGTGGTGTCGTCGTCCTCGACCGTGTCGAGTGCGTCTTCCAGCGCTTCGTGGGCTTCAAAATAGCGTCCCGAGTTAAAGTCCTTGATCGACCGCAGCAGGGCCGGATGGTAGCGCATGGCCGGGTATTGTAGCTTTTCTTTGGGTCGGAGAAAGTGCTAAGGGGAAGGCGAAGGAGGGCTCCATCATGCCGAGCGTTGCTGAACTGTGTACCACAACCCTGACCGAGGCTGCCGCGCTGATCAAGAGCAAGGCGGTCTCGCCGGTCGAACTCACCCAGGCCATGCTGGACCGCATCGAAGCCATCGACGGCACCCTGCACAGCTATATCACGGTGACTGCGGATTTCGCCCTGGAGCAGGCCCGGGCCGCGGAACAGGAAATCCTGGCCGGGACCTACCGGGGACCCCTGCACGGCATCCCGATCGCCGTCAAAGACCTGTGTTTCACCAAGGGCATTCGGACCACCTGCGCGTCCAAGATTCTGGCCGACTGGGTGCCCGACCACAACGCCACGGTCATGGACAAACTGTACGGCGCGGGTGCGGTGTTGCTGGGCAAGCTGGGCATGACCGAGTTTGCCCTGTCCGGCTATCATCCCTCGGTCGAACCGCCGCGCAACCCGTGGAATCCCGACCGCTGGCCGGGCGCGTCGTCGAGCGGCTCCGGTGCTGCCACGGCCGCCTCGCTGTGCTTTGGCTCGCTCGGTTCGGATACCGGTGGCTCGATCCGTTTTCCGTCTGCCGCGTGCGGCATTGTCGGCATCAAGCAGACCTACGGCCGGGTCAGCCGCTACGGCGTGTTTCCGCTCGGCGAGACCCTCGATCATGTCGGGCCGATGACGCGCAGCGTTGCCGATGCGGCGGTCATGCTGCGCGCGATTGCGGGCTTTGATCCCAACGATCCGACCACCCGGCGGGAATCGGTCCGCGACTACATGGATCTGATCGATAACGGGGTCAAGGCGCTGCGGATCGGCGTGGATGAGGCCTACTGCACCGACGGCGTGGAGACCGAGGTCGGTCAGGCCGTGCTGGCCACGGTCAAGGTCTTGCAGGATGCAGGCGCCGATATCCGCGAGGTCAAGGTCAGCGGCATCACCGATGAGGTGCTGGACGCCTGGTTTACGATCTGCGCGGCCGAGGCTGCGGCCGCCCACGCCGAAACCTATCCGGCGCGGGCCGACGATTACGGTCCGACCTTTCGCTCTTTCCTGGAGGAGGGCGTCAAGGTCAGCGGTGCGGACTATGTCGCGGCGCACATCATACGCCAGGGGGTGTGCCGCATGATTGACGACCTGTGGCAGGAGGTCGATCTGCTGCTGTGTCCGTCAACGCCCAGCGCGCCCGTCCCCCTGTCGGAGTTTTCTCCCCACGCTCCCCTGTCGCGGGCGGCCGCCGGCGGTCTGCTGCGGCATACCGCGCCGTTCGATTTTTCGGGCAGCCCGACCATCTCGGTGCCGTGCGGCTTCAACGCGGATGGGCTGCCGCTGAGTCTCCAACTCGTCGGTCGCCACGGCGAGGAGGGCACGATCATACAGGCCGGCCAGGCCTATGAGCAGGCCACCGAGTGGCACACCCATCGGCCGCCGGTGTAGGCCGGACGTGGCTCAGGTCGCGCCCCGGTACAGGGCGCCCTGCTTGTACAGGGCGTCGAGGCTGTCCGGGGAGCGCCCCAGATACTGGCCGAACACCTCGTCGTTGTGTTCGCCGAGGAAGGGCGCCTCAAGGTCCAGGCTGTCCGGGAAGGCCGAGAATTTGAACGGAAAACCGGGGATCGTTACCTCACCCAGAATCCGGTCCGGGACCTGACGGACCATTTTTCGGGCCGCAAAATACGGGTGGGAAACCGTTTCTTCAATCGACATGACCGGGCCGGAGA
>JAAXHF010000066.1 GCA_012271025.1 Deltaproteobacteria bacterium
ATATAGCTGTGGCCGGTGACCCAGCCGATATCCGCGGTACACCAGTAGGTGTCGCCGGGGCGATAATCAAACACATACTTATGCGTGATCGAGGCGTAGACCAGATAGCCCCCGGTGGTGTGCAGCACGCCCTTGGGTTTGCCGGTCGAACCCGAGGTATACAGGATAAACAGCGGATCCTCGGCGTCCATGTGCTCGGGCGGGCAGTCCTCGGACTGCTCGGCGACCAGTTCGTGCCACCACACGTCGCGCCCGGTCTGCATGGCCACCGCCTGGCCGGTCCGTTGCACGACCACGACGTTTTCAATCGAGGGACAGTCGGCCACCGCAGCGTCGGCGTTGGCCTTCATCGGGATATCGTTTTTGGCCCCGCGCAGGCCGGTATCCTGGGTGATCAGGACCTTACAGCTCGAGTCCTGGATCCGATCCCGCAGGGAATCCGGCGAGAAGGCGCCAAACACGATGGAATGCACGGCACCGATACGGGTACAGGCCAGCATGGCGACGGCCAGCTCGGGAATCATCTGCATATAGATGCAGACGCGGTCGCCCTTGGTGACCCCCAGGGCTTTCAGGGCGTTGGCGAAGCGGCACACCTGGTCGAGCAACTCGGCATAGCTCAGCTGGCGCGATTCCGAGGCGTCATTGCCCTGCCAGATCAGGGCCGTCTGTTGGCCGGCCCCGGCTTCGACGTGGCGGTCGAGACAGTTGTAGGAGACGTTCAGCTTGCCGCCCAGAAACCACTTGGTCTGAGCCGTGTGAAAATCCCACTCCAGGACGCGGTCCCATTTTTTGAACCAGCTGACAAAGGTGTCGGCCTGCTCGGCCCAGAACCCTTCCGGGTCGTGTATCGAGCGTTGATACATCTGCTCGTAGGTGTCCGGGTCGATGGCAGCCTGGCCTTTGACTGCGGCCGGAATATCATAGATGAGTTCGCCGCTCTCGTGTTCTGCCATATCCCTCTCCTTGTGTTCGGATGTGTGAAGCAGGACCGCCGGCCCTACTCTTTGCGGCCGATCGCCTCCACGAAGCGCTCGTGGATCACCCCACAGGCCATCGTGTACAGAGCGTCCCGGTCGGCCGTTTGGGCCAGAAAGCCGAGGGGGATCTGAAAGCCGCCCTTATTCTTGAGGTTGCCCCCGCCGTAGTAGCTCTTTTTGTACTCGTCCGCGCCAAAGGCTTTCTTGAGAAACATATCCGGGGAGATCGTATCGCTGCGGGTCCGCAGCGAGCCGTCCACGGTTTTGCCGTCAACAATGCCAAAGACCAGGACCGTGTCGGTGCCCTCGCGCCGCAACAAAAACTCGGCCACCTGCGGGATGCCGTCGCGGTGTTCGGAGCGGACAAAGCCCACGTCGGTCAGCAGCAGGCTGTCAAAAACCTGCTTGTTCTCCAGCGCCCTCTGGATCATATCCATCACCACCGGGGTCAAGGACTGGTCGGCAATCTTTTTGAGCAGCGCCTGATCGACACACGGCCACAGATAGGCGGCGGCTTCAAACTCCAGGCGCGTCGCCTCAAGCAGGGCCATGGTATCAGAGCGGATCCCGTGCATCAGAGCCGTGGCCAGACGGACCTGATCGGTTTCGCCCGGGTTGAGGCCGTGGGGATATTGGGTACGCAGATATTCGGCATAGATGGCACAGGTCGAGCCGACATCCTCGCGGATATCGACAAACTCGGCCGCAACATCCCCGAGCCGCTTATGATGGTCCACAAAGGACACAAAGGTCTTGCCCTCCAGCCGATCCGAGATCGGCGTGTCCGTCTTCTGGGTATCGACAAAGGCGTACAAATCGTAGGGGTCCAGATCGAAGGTCTCGTCATACAGCACGAGGTTGATCTCCAGGCGTTTGACCAGCGCCCGGTTTTCCTGGTGGCTGACCTCGTGAAAACACAGCAGGGTGGTCTCGATCTCGAATTCGCTGGCCAAAAACTGGTGGGCCAGACCTGAGGCGATATTGTCAGGGTCGGGGTAGCCGGTCAGGATAAGCAGCAGCTTGTCTCCCTGGTGACGACTCAAGGTGGTACGCAGCTGCGCCCATTTTGTCCCGTCCGCCTCCTGCGGGTTGATGATCCGCAATGGGGGCTCTTCTTGAGCCGGTCTCACCGCTTCGGCTGTCTCGGCCATAGCGTTTCCTCCTCGTCGTCCGGCACACGGCCGGACAGGATCAGCTGTCCTGTTAGCGCGCTTTGACAAGATATTCAACTCCCCGGCCAGCGATCCTGGCCCGCTCACTCCCTTGAGGAAAAGGGGGGGGTATGCTAGGGGTTTCGCCGCTGTGCGCGGTCTGCCGTCCGGATAGATCGCTCTCCGGCCGATTGAGGGGCAGTAGCGGCAGAAAGGAGCCTGGATGTTCACCCCCGTCGTGCGTGCCTGCGGGCGTCGGTCGCTTGAAACGCTGCGCGAAATGGGCCGCATGGGTCTCTTCCTGGGCTCCGCCCTGGGTCTTGTGTTCGTCCCCCCGCTGCGCCTCACGCCGCTGCTGCGGCGTCTGTATTTCATCGGCGCCCGCTCGCTGGTGCTGATTATCTTCACCGGCGCCTTCACCGGCATGGTCATCGCCCTGCAGGGCTATATCGCGCTGCGTCGCTTTGGTGGCGAGGCGGCGCTCGGCCCGATGGTCGGCCTGGCGCTCATTCTTGAGCTGGGTCCGGTTCTGTCGTCGCTGATGATCACCGCCCGCGCCGGCTCGGCCCTGACCGCCGAGCTGGGCATCATGCGTATTACCGAGCAGATCGACGCCCTGGAGGTGATGGCCATTCACCCCATCCAATACCTGGTCGTGCCCATTCTGTTGGCCTCGCTGATCGCCTTTCCCATCCTGAGCAGCGTTTTTACCGTGGTCGGCATCTACGGCGGCTATGTGGTCGGCGTTCAGCTGCTGGGGGTCAGCGTGGGCAGCTATTTCTCGCAGATGGCTAGCGCCGTGACCTCGCACGACGTGTGGACCGGCATATACAAATCGTTCTCATTCGGCGCTATTGTGGCCTGGGTGTGTTGTTTCAAAGGCTTTTATGCCGCCCGCGGAGCGGAAGGGGTGAGTCTGGCCACGACCCAGGCCGTGGTGATGTGCTCGGTGCTCATCCTGGTCTGGGACTATCTCCTCGGCTCGCTGCTGTTCTGAGCGGAGACCTATGATTCGGATCCACGACCTGCACAAATCCTTCGGCTCCCAGCACGTGTTGCGGGGCATCAATCTGGAGATCCCGACCGGGACGATCTATGTTGTCGTGGGCAGCAGCGGGACGGGCAAAAGCTGCCTGCTCAAGCACATCATCGGTCTGCTGCGACCGGATCGCGGACAGGTGTGGGTTGACGATGTCGAGGTCAGCGCCCTGCGCGGCCGGGCGCTCAACCGGATGCGGGACCGTTTCAGCATGCTGTTCCAGGGCGGCGCCCTGTTTGACTCGCTGTCGGTGTACGACAATGTGGCGTTTCCGCTGCGCGAAAAAACCCGCCTGTCAGAAGCAGCCATCAGCGACAAAGTGCATCAGCGCCTGGCCCAGGTCGGCCTGTCGGGCGTGGATGCCAAATTTCCGTCCGAGCTGTCGGGCGGCATGCTCAAGCGGGCGGCGCTGGCCCGGGCGCTGGCGACCGACCCCGAAATCATGCTGTTCGACGAGCCGACCACCGGTCTTGACCCCATTCGGGTCAACACGATCCACCAGCTCATTCTTGACTTGCACGGCCTCCTCAACTTTACTGCGGTCGTGGTCAGCCATGAAATCCCGGAGGTCTTTTCACTGGCCACACATATCGCTATGCTGCACCAGGGCTCTGTTGTGGCGGCCGGCACTCCCGAAGAGCTGCAAGCCTCGACCGATCCCGTTGTCCAGCAGTTCATCACCGGCCAGACCCAGGGGCCGATTGAGGCGCACTAGGATGAAACTTGACTCAGAACTCGTGGTCGGCTGGCTGGTCGTGCTGGTGCTGGGCGGCTTGGTCTATCTGTCCCTGCAGTTCGGTCAGGTGAGCATCGCCGGCACCCAGCACTACCGGCTCACGGCCGAGTTCTCCGACGCCGGCGGCTTGCAGAGCGGCGCCCGGGTCGAGGTGGCCGGGGTGGAAATCGGACGGGTTGAGTCCGTGGCCCTGACCGACACGCTGACACAGGCTCGGGCAACGCTGAGCATCCAGCCCGACATCCGGCTGCCCCAGGACAGCCGGGCGGCGATTAAAACGGCCGGCCTGATCGGCGAGCGCTTCATCGACATTGAAATCGGGCCGGCAGCCGAAACCCTCAGCCCCGGCGGCCGGATTCAGCACACCGAGTCAGCCACCGACATCCTTGACACCGTCGGGCAGGTCTTGTTCGGCAACCTCAACACGGCCGGGCAGACCGACAGCGCTGCGGCAGACGATTCGATGTTCAATCTCGGTCTTGATTAGGAGAACCATGCGCCGTACTACACCCCAGACCAGCACCACACGCAGGAGGGACAGAGTGTCTGTCGTATTCATCACCGCTATGCTCCTCATCGGTCTCTTGAGCGCTGGCTCCACGCCGGTCTTCGCCCAAGCCCAGAATCCTGCCCAAGATCCCTATGAAGCCGAAGGGGCAGACCTGCGGACGCCGTACGACCCGTGGGAGTCGTTCAACCAGCCCATGTTCAGCTTCAACCTCAAGCTCGATGAATATCTCCTGCGACCGGTGGCGACCGGCTACGCCGAAGTGGTGCCCGAGCCGGGCCAGCACGGTGTTGACCGGTTCTTCAAAAATCTGGGAGTGCTACCCCGAGTCGTGAACAGTGTCCTCCAGGGAAAAATTGACGGGGCCGGACGCGAAATCGGCCGTTTTGCCGTCAATACCATCCTGGGTGGAATCGGCTTTTTTGATGTCGCCGACAGTCTGTTCGGCTGGCGACCGAGCGAGGAAGACTTCGGCCAGACCCTGGGCCACTACGGCATTTCGGCCGGCCCGTATCTGGTCCTGCCCTTCTACGGCCCCTCAACCGTTCGTGACACCTTTGGTTTTGCCGTTGACAGCGCGATGAATCCGATGAACTATCTGCTGGCAGCCCTGGACATACTTGCCATTCAGGGTGGCCAGACGGTCGGTAATGCCGTCAACACCCGCTCTCTCAACCTGGAACTCTTTGAACAGGTTGAGATGGTCTCGGTTGACCTGTACGGGGCGGTTCAGGATGGCTACTTGCAGCGGCGAGCCAACGCCGTCAAGGAATAGGAAAGGCGGGGAATGAGGGGGTTGTGGTGAGCACGTTGCGGAGAACACAGCTCAAGGGTATCAGCATTGGACTGCTGTGCCTGGCCTTTGCCGGCTTGGCCTCAGCCACAGACTCGCCCCTCACGGTCATACAGACGACGATGCACGAGATCGTCGCCATTCTCCAGGATCCGGCCTATCAAGACCCGGATCAGAGCCAGGTTCGCATTCAAAAAGTCCGCGAAGTTGCCCTCCCCCAGTTTGACTCTCGGGAAATCGCCAAACGCACTCTGGGGGTCCACTGGCGAGACCGGACAGAGGAGCAGCGACAGAAATTCATCAGACTTTTTACGGATTTAATAGAAAAAACGTATAGCAGTACTTTAGACCGCTACCGCAAGGATACCGAATTTTTCTTTGACCGCGAGCATATTGACGGCAGCTATGCCGAGGTTGATTCCCGGATTCGGGCTCCTTCGCTGAACCAGACCTTCTCTCTGAGCTACCGTCTGCACCTGGTCGAAGGCCGCTGGTTGATCTACGACGTGGTGATTGAAAACGTCAGCATGGTCCGCAACTATCGGACTCAATTCAACCGGATCATCAACAAATCGTCGTACGAAAACCTGGTGCAGAGCATCGAGAGCAAGCTGAAACAGCTCGCCGCCTCGCCCTCATAGCCGCCAGCAGGGTCTCTGCTACCCGATTCGTCTCAGTCTCCCCGAGGGGGACGCCGGCCCAGGGCTTCCAGCAGCAGGTGGGGAAAATCGACGGTCATCCCGTCCACCCCGGCCGCCATTGCGACCCGCATCAGCTCGGGGTCGCCCACTCCCCAGGCCCGGATGTCCAGGCCCAGGGCTTGCCAGGCGCGGACCCGGTCGGGCGAGATGGCCTTGGCCGGAGGACAGAACTGGTCGAGCCCGGCCGCAATGACCCGCTCGACCGTCTGCTCCTGCACGTCAGAGGCCAGAAATCCTACTTTGACCTCTGGCGCCAGCGTCTTGAGATTCTGCACGACCGGGAAATAGAACGAGGTAAAAGCGACCGCGTGCAGCAGGCCATACTCCCGGACCAGCTCCAGGACACGGACCTCAAGGTCGAGCTGCTTGACCTCGATGATCAGCGGAATCCGCCCGCCGTAGCGAAGCAGAGTCTCGCCAAACAGCGGCACCCGGGCGTCCCGAAACTCGGCGCCAAACCATCCTCCGGCATCCAGCTCTCTGATCGTCGCCCACGGCGTCTCGCGCGCGAAGCCCTGACCGTTGGTAGTCCGGGCCAGCCGTTCATCGTGCAGCAGGATCAATTCTCCGTCGCTGGTCGCCCGCACATCGGTTTCAATTGCGTCCACCCCCAGAGACACGGCCAGGTCAAAGCCGGCCCAGGTATTTTCAGGCGCCAAAGCCGCCGCCCCCCGATGTCCGATCACCTGCATGGTCCCAGCTGTACCAGATTCGGACCGTCCCCGCCATTACGGAGCCGTCCCGGCTTCATTGACGAGACCACTCACATCCTCTACATAGTACATAGTAGAAATTGAGGGATCAGCATGCGTACGGTTTCTTTGATGACGGCCAACCAGGAATTCTCCAGGCTGGTAAAGGAAGTCGAGCGGGGAAAGGGTTTCGTGATCACCCGACGTGGCCGTCCCATCGCCAAACTCGTCCCCCACACCGCCGACAAGACGGCCGACCCTGAGTGGGCGGCTGCCTATGGGCGGATGATGGCACGACTGGAGGAGGGTGCTTCGCTCGGTGGCCTGCGGGTCGAACGGGAAGAACTGTATGACCGTTAAGGGGCGCTTCTCGCTCGACACCAATATTCTGGTCTACGCAATCGACCGGGACGCCGACGAACGCCACCAACGGGCCAAGGAGATCATCGGACGGGCAGCCCGGCGCGACTGCGTGCTGACAGTCCAGGCGCTGGCCGAATTTTTCCACGCAACGACACGCAAGAAGCTGCTCACGCCTTCCCATGCCAGCGCCTTCGTGCACGACTGGCTTGAGGTGATTCCTGTCATCTCCGCCGACGATCCGGCTCTCAGCGACGCGATGGAAG
>JAAXHF010000158.1 GCA_012271025.1 Deltaproteobacteria bacterium
CTGGCGGCGCCGGTGATCAATCCGGTTGTGATCTTCAGTACGTTTGCGGCGTTCGGTTGGGGCCCGGTGCTGTGGGGGCGGGTTGTGTTCAGCATGCTGGTGGCGTTTACGGTTGGGCTGATATTCCATCTGGCGCGCCCGCGAGAGATCCTGCTGCCGGAGACGCTGGCCGTCTCCAACGGCCACGACGACTCCGGTGACCACGAACAGTGTGATGACCACAGTCACGATCACGACCATAGTCACGACCACGGCGGCTCCCGCCCGGGCGTCTGGCAGGCGCTTATGATGGCGGGCGATGATTTTCTGGACATGGGACGCTATCTGATTGCCGGGGCGATGCTGGCGGCGGCGATGCAGACGGTCGTTCCGCAGTCGACATTGCTCACGATCGGTCAGGGGCCCATCATCTCCGTCTTTGTGATGATGGCACTGGCGTACATTCTGTCGGTCTGCTCGACGGTGGACGCCTTTATCGCCCTGGCTTTCAGCAACGCGTTCACGACCGGCTCGCTGTTCGGCTTTCTCGTGTTCGGGCCGATGGTGGATATCAAGAGCTCGCTGCTGTTTATGGGGGTTTTCCGACGGCGGACGGTCCTGTATCTGATCCTGCTGCCGCTGGCGCTGGTGGCGGTTATCGGTGTCTTCTGGAACGTGCAGGTAGGTGTTTAACGGGAAGGTTGGCGAATGACAGGACAGGCGAAGAAGTGTCACAGGATTCAGCTACGATAACCGGCAGACTGCTGCGATTGTCCAAAGTGCAGGCCGCTCTCAAGGGGCTGCTGCTGCTGGGGCTGGGCATTTTTCTGTTCACGCGCATAACGACCGGGACGCTCAACTACTACATCAGCCAACGGTTTGACTGGCTGACGGTGGCAGCTGTGCTCGGTCTGATCGTGGTGGGGTTGAGCTACCGTTACCTGCTTCAGGAGGCCGAAGACAGGCCTGATGATCCTGCTCACGAGACCGGACCCATGGTTTCGGGGGACAGTCATCAGCATAGCCACGGTCATAGTCACGATCACGGCCACGAGCACAGCCACGCTTTGGGTTGGTCAGGGCTTCTGCTAATTTCGCTTCCAATCATTCTCGGGCTGCTCGTGCCTCCGCGTCCTCTGGGGGTGGCTGCGCTGCAGAATCGTGAAATCAGCGGCGGGGGGCTGGATTCGGTATTGCCGGCTGCGGCAGGTTCGACGCTGGTGCGGGAGAGCAGCGAGCGCACGATTCTGGATTGGGTACTGGCCTTCCACCAAGGGGAACGGCCGGCCGAGACGGACACTGCGGACGTTGTTGGCTTCGTCTATCTCGATGAGGCCGCTGACGAGGCAGCTTTTACCCTCACCCGTTTTGTGGTCGGTTGCTGCGCGGCCGATGCCATGGCGGTCGGCCTGCCGGTCAGCCTGACGGCCGGTCTGCCTTCTGAAGACACGTTGGAGGAGGGCCAGTGGGTGCGGGTGGTAGGACGGTTCGCTGCTTCCACAGGCAACAGTATTCCGGTGCTGCTGGCGGAGCAGTTGGAGGCTGTACCGGAACCCAACCAGCCCTATCTCTATCCGTGACACCTTTGCGTTGATGCCAGTGCTCAGCGGCCAAGCGTACCTGCGGCCCGTACTGGCCCCCAGCTCTCGAATCCATGAGCCGATTTGATCTGACCGTACTGTCGATCCTCAGCCTGTGCACGCTGTTGCTACTGGGCCTGTGGGGGCAGAGCCGCCGGGTTGGCAGGGACGACGGCGTTTCTTACGTTCTCTACAAGACTGTCGATGAGGTCGGGCGCGCGCAGTTGCACGCGCTGCCGTTCGAGGCAGGTGAGCCTGGCGCCGACGTCTCGCCCCTCCCCCTGACCCCAGATGAAGTCAGTGTG
>JAAXHF010000068.1 GCA_012271025.1 Deltaproteobacteria bacterium
TAGAGCAAATAACGATGCTGTGTAGCTGTCCGTCATTCCTGCGCAAGCAGGAATCCAGGCTCCCAGCCTCCCGGCCTCTGGATGCCGGATCACGTCCGGCATGACCAAGGCGGAGCACTATAGCTACAACTCAGCGTAAACCGCTCTAAGCAAGCTCTCTTATGACGGTAAAATTTCGATGCCGGACAGACCTTGGACGGCTGCGTCAATTGCCTATACACTCCTGAACAAAAGGAGTTCTCAGATGACCGAATACGAGACTGCCTCTCTGGCAATTTCGCAGGCTCAGTTAGCGATCATGCAGGCCCAGGTGTCGGCGCAGAACATCAATACGATTGTCACTGCTGCCGTCAGCGCCGTGATAGGGCTGGGTCAGATCGGGCTGATCGGCTACGGCTTGCGCCGCATGCGCATCGCCTCAGAGCAGCGAGACCGCCAGCTCGACCAGCAAGGCGAGGTACTGGCACAGCAGAGCGAGGTGCTGGCACAGCAGAGCGAGGTGCTGGCACAGCAGAGCGAGGTGCTGGGGCAGCAGAGCGAAGCCCTGGCTGCCGTGCTGCGACGGACGGAATAGAGCAGAGGGGGCAACACATGCGTCGTCCCTACTCCAGTCGGGTCACCCGGGTGCAGGCGGCTATGCCCAGGACGGCCACGACCATCGCCCCGCTGGCGAACAAACAGGTCGAAAGCGGCCCGAGCCAATCGACCAGTACGCCGGCCAGGGGCGCTCCGATCAGCCCGGTCGTGCCCATGAAGCCCAGCGTGTAGACCGACAGCACCCGGGCGCGGTGGGAGGGCCGCGCCTGCTCCTGGAACACCGTCCGCCCGGCACTCATGAAAATGGACGCGCTCGTCCCCCACACCCCAACGGCCAGCAAGGCGCCCCAGAACGGCAGGCCAAACGACAGGCTGCCAACGCACGCCGCCCCGACCAGCAGGGCCAGCACTTGAGCCAGCCCCTTGCGCCGCAGGCCGCCGTACCACAGGACGGTTCCGGCGCCAAATATCGTCCCCAGCGGAAAGGCCATATTCAGGGCGGCGAGGAGGGCCACATCGCCGCCGTAGAAGTCGCGGACCAGAATCGGCAGGATCACCATATAGGGGCCGATAAAGCCGATCCCGACCGTCATCACCAGCAGCTGCAAGGGACGCAGGACCGGTGAGGCGAAGACCTCCCACACGCCCGCCACCAGCTCGCCCAGACCGGCCCGAGCCCGCCCTTCCGCATCGTGCGACGGCGGAGGCGGCAGCTTACGCAGCGTCGGCGCGCCAGCCAGCATGACGATCCCGTACATACACAGGGCGGGGACGATACCCAGCCAGCGCGCGCTGCCGGCCAAGAGTGCGCCCAGCGCTTGCGACACCCACTGCGTCAGCGTCATGCCGGCCACCGCCCGGAGCATGTTCGTCCCGGCAACCTCTGACAGCAGGGCGTCGCGGGCGGGCATGGCAAACGCCTGCACCGTGCCCACGCACAAGGCGTAGCCGATCAGCAGGCTCATCGACAGCCAGCCCTGGGCCACAATGAGCACCACCCACCCGGACAGGCCGGCGGCAAGGAGGTGCAGGACCAGCAACAATGATCGTCGGTCGCTACGGTCGGCCACCACCCCGCCGAGCAGGACCAGCAGAATCGAAGGCAGCATCAGCGCGCTCTGGGCAATACCGACCCAGTCGGCGTTGGCCTGCAAGACGCCAACGACCAACCACGAGAACAACACGCCCTGCATGCCGAAGGCGGTAAACCACGAGCCCACGCCGGCCACGAACCACAGGTAGTCGGCCGATGGCGCAACCGAGGGGCGTTCGGCCCGTCGGTCAAGCGGGGCGGAGGAGTCTGTTTGGGTGTCGGCGGTCAGGTCGGACGTGAGCTTCACCGGAGATGAGTGTGGCACGGGTGTTCCTACTGCTCCTCGTACCACTGGATGGCGCCGCGCAGCCCGCGTTCTTTTCTGACGCGCCGAATCTCATCGTTGCCCGAGCCGAAGTGAAAAATGGCGTCGTACTCGGCGCCGGTCAGGACCGCAGTCCGAAAGCCTTGCAGGTCCATGGCGCGGTTGATGGCCAGCTTTTCCAGCCGCAGCTTTTCGGCCGGCACCTTGGCCACCCGCCGGGCGTATTGATAGGTTTCGGCTTCCAGGGTCTCGGCCGGAAACGTCCGGGTGGCAAAGCCCATGGCTTCGGCCTCTTTGCCGCTGATCTGACTGCCCGGTAAAAACGCCATATATTTGGTCCGGTGCGGGCCGACCATCCAGTTCCACATCGAACTCACAAAACCCGCCCCGGCGGGCAGCGACGGAAAGCCGAGCCGGGCGTTATCGGCCATGAAAATGACATCCGAGCAGGCGCAGATCTGGCTCGCCCCGGCCAGGCAGTAGCCGTGGACCATGGCAATCACCGGCTTGGGCAGCTCGCGCAGGCTGAGCCAGCGCTCGATCATGTGTTGCAGCGTGGTCCGGTCGGCATCGACGGTTTTTGCTCCGCCGCCGCCGGCCAAGTCATAGCCGGCAGAAAACGCCCGCCCGGCGCCCCGAATGACAAGCACCTTGATCTCCTCATCGGCGCTGACCGAGGCGATGGCCTCGGAAAATTCGTCCAGCAGCGCCGGGTTCATGGCGTTCAGCTTCTCGGGTCGGTTGAGCGTCAGCGTTCCGATCCGATCCTGTTTGTCCAAAAGCACCAGTTCCATAGTCTCCTCCGCTCAGGCTGTGAAGAATCGCGAAGAACGCGAACCGTTGTCCCTGACCCTACCCTGTTGACTCCAGCCACCAGCGGCCCAGGTTCAGTTCAACGGCCGCAAAGGGTTCGGCC
>JAAXHF010000689.1 GCA_012271025.1 Deltaproteobacteria bacterium
ATACAATGGAGAAGGACGAGCCAGCCGTACCGGCGTCTCGGATAGTTTCGCTGCTGGACCCAGCACTTGCACGGTCCCCCCAACCGGGTGTTTCATCTCCTGCACCATACCGCGCGCTTGAATATGCGGGTCGGCAAAAACCTCGGCGTAGTTTGAGATCGGCCCGCACGGGACGCCGACCTCTTCGAGCACGGCGAGCCAGTACGAGCGCGGCTGCTGGGTAGTGACGGCTTCTATTTCTCGTGTGAGTTGATGGCGGTTTTTGACGCGGAGACCATCTTCCGCGTATTCGGACCGGTCCAGCAGTTCGGGGCGTCCAATGGCGTGGGCAAACTTCTCCCAGGTGCGGGTATTGGCCGCACCCAGATTGATATAGCCGTCTGCACAGCGAATCGCCTGATACGGAGCCGACATACGATGGGCCGAGCCCATGGGCTCGGGGATACCTCCGGTTGAAAAATATTGGGTCGATTCCCAGACCGACAGGGCGACACCCGCTTCCAGCAACGACGTATCAATATATTGGCCCTCGCCTGTTTTGAGCCGATGAATGTAGGCGGCAAGAATGGCTTGTTCGGCAAAGAGACCGGCTCCGAGGTCGGTCACGGGAATCCCGCATTTGACCGGTGGCCTGCCTTCCTCGCCCGTCACGGACATAATGCCTGACATGCCCTGGGCCACGAGATCAAAGCCCCCCTTGTGCGCGTACGGGCCGGTTGAGCCAAAGCCGGATACCGAGGCGTAGATGAGGCTGGGCTGCTCCTGCTTCAGACTGTCATAGTCCAAGCCGAATCCGGCCATCACACCCGGACGATAATTCTCTACCACCACATCAGCCTGCCGCGCGAGTGTCCGTACAAGATCCTGGGCGCGGCGGTCTTTGAGGTTGAGCACAATACCGCGCTTGTTCCGGTTGACCGCCCAATAGCCGGTACTCTCCATCCCCTGCCGTTTGCCCATGCGCCGGGTGGTATCGCCGCCGGGCGGCTCGACCTTAATGACATCGGC
>JAAXHF010000347.1 GCA_012271025.1 Deltaproteobacteria bacterium
GGCATGATCGCCCAGGAGTTTGCCCTCCGGCACCCGGCCAAGGCGCGCAGCCTGGTCCTTGGCTGCACCACCCCCGGCGGTCCCCAGGCTGTCCCGCTGTCTGGCGAGGGCATCGCCAACGCTTATTCGACCAAAGAGATGTCGGCCGAAGAGCGCGGCCGGGCTCTGGCCGAGGCAGCCTTTACCACCGGCTATATTGAGGCCCACCCGGAGGTCATTACGGCCATGATTGAGGCCCGCCGCAACCGGCCGATTGACCCGGTCGGCTTTGGTCATCGGATGAAAGCCGCCTTCAGCCATGATACCTACGACCGCCTGCCCAGCATCGCCTGCCCGACCCTGGTGCTGACCGGCAAACAGGACGCCCTGATCGCCTGGGAAAATTCCACCTTGCTGGCCGAACGGATTCCCGGCGCCGCGTGTGTGGTGCTGGAGCCGGCCGGGCATGTGTTCTGGATTGAGCAACCCGAGCAGTCGCGCCGGGCCATCCTGGATTTTTTGCACCACCACACCGCATGAAGGACGCCGTATGTCACAGCGACAGCTGACGAAAGACAGCCAGGCCCGCACCCTGCGCGGCTGGATGCTGGGTTTGCACGCGACCCATATTATCGACGTTGGTGGGCGGCTGGGTTATTTTTCGGCCCTCCGCCAGCGGGACGGCAGGGCGACCGCAGCCGAGTTGGCGACCGCCCACAACCTCGACCCGTGGCGCACCGCAGTGTGGTGTAAAGCCGCCTGCACGGTCGGCATTCTGCGGGCGACCGAAGAAACGGAGGACACCTGCTACAGTTTTGCGCCGTTCATGGACGAACTGCTGGCCGACAACGCGCCCGACCTGCTGACCTCGCACGTGCTGGCCAGCCTGGCCCGCGATTATCCGGGCTATCCCGAGGCGTTTCGGACCGGGGCGACCAAGACCTTTCACGACCACGACGAAGACTTCTTCGCCCACCAGGGGCGGATCTCGGCGCTGCGTGCCCCGCTGATACTGGCCGCCGCCCGACGACTGACCGGCGTCGAAGAACGCCTGAGCGCGGGCGGTACGATCATGGATATCGGCTCGGGCAGCGGGACGGTTCTGGTCAGCTTTGCCGAAGCCTTTCCTGGCTGTCAGGTGATCGGCATCGAGCCCCTGCCGTATTTTGTCCACAGCTCACGCCAGCGCCTGGCAGAGCGGGGTCTGGCCCAGCGGGTTCGGGTTGAATCGGTCGGCGGCGAGGGGATGGACTTCGAGCAGACGGCCGATCTGATCACCATGATCCAGGTCTTTCACGAGCTGCCGGATACGGAAAAAATCGCCATTCTGCGTCGCTGCCATCACGCCCTCAAACCCGGCGGCAGCCTGCTGCTGGTCGACCGCTGCGCGCCGGAGAGCGCCCAGGACATTCAGGACCGGCGCTTC
The DNA here is from genome assembly GCA_012271025.1 of Deltaproteobacteria bacterium. Next base: position 1,406 of record JAAXHF010000347.1, read on the forward strand.
AGCATGAGCATCCTGGAGCAGTGGTTCGAGGTCACCTGGGGCAATATCGTCAACACCCGGAGCGAAATCCTGGCCATGCTGCGCCAGACGGGTTTCAGCGTCAGCCAGGAAAACCCCGATATGGTTCCGACCTACTGGTCGTTTGTGGCGGACAAGGACTGAGGGCCGCAGGCGGTCCCCCGGAGCATCGTATGTCTCGACTTGGCATGGTTGTGTATCACGGCATTGAAAGCGGCGCCGAGTTGGCCGAGTACGGCCGGATTGCCGAAGGAGCGGGGTTTGACTCGCTGTGGGTCACCGAGCGCTATTTTCACGAGGAAACCTTCTCACTGTTGGGCTATCTGGCGGCCGTCACCCGGACGCTCAGGCTCGGTGTCGGGGTGGTCAATCCGTATACCCGCAACCCGGCCCTGCTGGCCATGGCTGCGGCGACTTTGGACCGGCTCAGCGGCGGGCGGCTGGTGCTGGGCCTGGGCCGCAGCGAGCCGGCGGTCATTCAGGACAAAATGGGCATTCGCTACGGCAAGGCCGGCGCGGCCATGGAGGGGGCGGTCAGCCTGCTGGGCCGCCTGCTGGCGGGTCAGCGGGTGAGCGCCACGGCCGGTCCGTTCCGCCTGGCCAACGCCAAGCTGTCGCCCGAGCCGATTCGGAAAACACCGATTTATCTGGCCGCCATCGGCCGCAAGGGCCTGAGGCTGGCCGGCGCGATTGCCGACGGGGTGGTGCTGAACGCCTATGTGCCGACCAGCTATGTGGGCTATGCGGTCGAAGAAATCCGCAGTGCCGCGCGGGCCGCAGGCCGCGACCCGGCCGCGATTGACATCAGCTGCATGCTCGTCGTCCGCCTCACCGACGAGCCGCAGCGACTGTACCCGGGGCTGAAAAGACGCCTGGCGCGTCTGCTGGACGAGGATTTTGTCGGAGAAATCCTGCTCGAAAAAGGCGGCTTTGACCCGGGCATTCTGGCACCTCTGCGGGCGGCCTACCGCAGCCGGGATGAAGACACGGCGGCCAAGCTGATCACCGACGAGATGGTGAGATCGTTCTATGTCATCGGGCCGGCCGAGACCTGCAAAGAGCGCATCAACGCCTACCGGGCAGCCGGGGTTGACGCCCCCCTGCTGTTGCCGCGTCTGGAGGAGTATCGCAAGGTGGCCGAGACCCTGCGAGACTAGCGCAATTCACCATGATGTGTAGCCGTGTAGGTCAGGTTAGCCGCAGGCGTAACCTGACATCTCGTACTTGTCGGATTACGCTACGCTAATCCGACCTACTACACTTCCGTTCGTGCTGAGCGTAGCGGAGCGAAGTCGAAGCAGGGCTGCCGGATCATGTCTGGCATGACGAGAGCGGAAGGGTATGGCTCCAACCCAACGTGAAACGCGCTAAAGCCCATGTTTGACGGCAACCCCCACTGACGACCTACGAACAGGCCAGCCTGAGCTTGCAGCCGGCCAACGTGGATGCTGCGCTGGCCGGCAATGAGATCGCTTGGTGGGTCGGCGTCGGCCAAGTGGCCGCAGCCCTGACCGTCGGCTTGATCCAGGCCGGCGTGGTGGGCTGGGGCATTCGCTACATGGCACGGATGAGTGAGCGGCGCGAACAGCAGCACGCTGATCGCCATATCGAAACGATGCGGGCCTTGGATCATCAACACACGGCCACCATGCGGGCTTTGGAAGCGCTGATCGAGCGCACCGCCCCGCGCCGAGCGTAGCCGCTGGCGGCCTGGGCGCTTCTGGGCCAGAAGGAAAGCGCCAGTGTCCCGAGTCTGCGCAGGCCGTATTCTTCACTTTTGACGTTTGATCTTTGCCCTTTGCCCTTTGACTTTTGCCTTTTGACTTTTGCCTTTTGACTTTTGCCTTTTGACTTTCCTGTCACTCCGTCCAACTGGCCTTCACCCCGGCCAAAAAATCAAGCACGGCCAGCCCAAAGGCATCGTTCTGGTCTCCCGCCACCATATGGCCCGCTCCCGAGACATCCACGTACTGGGCGTGGGGCACGGCGTGGCGAAACTCGTCGGCGGTCTCTTCACTGACCACATCGCTGATTTTTCCGCGGACCAGCAGGGTCGGCACGGTCAGCCCCCGAGCAGCCGCCAGCATCCGCTCGGGGTCGCGTCGCAACCGGGCCGGGCTCAGCATCTGGGGGTCCCAGTGCCAACGGTAGCGGCCGTCCTCGCCCTGGCGCAGATTTTTTTCGAGGCCGCTCAGATTCTTGGGGCGTGGCCGGTGGGGCAGATAGGCAGCCACATAGTCAGCCGCCTCTTCAAGGTCGGCAAAGCCATTTGGCCGGCCGGTCATGAAGGCCCGGATGCGGTCAACCCCCTCCTGCTCCACCCGGGGCGTGATATCCACCAGCACGACGGCCGAGCTGACCGGCTCGGCCGACTCGCCCTCGGTCAGCAGGGAGGTCATGCCGCCCAGCGAGGCGCCGATCAGGACCGGCCGCTGGCTGAAATGACCCAGGATTTTGTGCAGATCCGCCACATAGGCGTCGATATTATAGTTGCCGTCCGGCGCCCAGTCGCTGTCACCGTGGCCGCGCAGGTCGATTGAGACCGCATACCAGCCCTGCTCGGCCAGGGTCCGCGCCGTCCCGCCCCAGGCGTAACGGGTCTGTCCCCCGCCGTGCAGGAGCAGAACCGGCGGAGCGTCGCTCGTCCCCCAGGCATCGGCGGTCAGCCTCAGTTGAGTCTCGACCTGATAGTGGATCTTTTGCGGAGAACCGGTGTTGTGTCCTGCCATCGCACTTCCTTGTGTCTCGAAATGATGCCGCAGCCTAACAGGACGCCAGGCCCAAGACAAGTCTTATCCAACTGAACGCTCAGTCAGCCAGCCCCGCCTATTGACCCGGCCGAAAGAATTGAGTACCGAGCCAGGAGCACCCGACGGGTGTGCGGGAAGGAACGAACAGGATGGCTGACAGCGCAAATTTTACGGCCGACCCACTATACGCAGGCTGCGACCAGATCACGACGGTCGGCGCCAGGGTGCTCAACAGCCGACGCGCGTTTCGGGCGCAGTCTCAGCTGGTGTGGGCGGTGCAATGCGCGGGCAGAGCCTATCTGCAACGGCGTTCCGGGCAGCATCGCTCTGAGCCTAGTCCAGACGCCACTCCCTGGCAGCGGCTCCAGTCGGCCTATGGACGGATCAGGGTGCCGATTCCTGAGGGTCATGCGGCCCGCAGCCGGGTTGCCCGGCTTGAGGCCGGCGACGCCGCCGACCTTGTCTACATCGGGGTTGAGGATCTGGACGCCGGCGGCCTGGGCTCAAAGTTTGTGGTGGCTTTTTCCGAGCGTCCGGCTGCGGTCGAAAACCTGCCGTCGCTGGCCAGCCTGCCCGATCACAGCTGGCAACCGGCCGTCCTGCCGACCGACCAGGCGCTGCGCTGGTTGGGGCCGCCGGCCGAGAGCATCGAAGCCCTGGCCGTCCAGGCGAGTCTGATGTCGATCAACCGTTCCAAAGCGTTTGACCGACAGCTGGGCGTGGCAATTGACCAGACCGGAAAGGGCAGACGGCTGTATATGGCGCTCGATCTGCGGATCGACCGCCTGGCGGAGTGGCCCCGCACGCCTGACGAGCCGCTGGTGGCCTACCACCGGACCGAGCTGTTACAGCCGGACTCCGGCTCACACCTGCACCAACTGCTGCTCGCCCCGGTCGCCAGCCGAGAGTTCTTATGCCGGGCGGTGGTGCACATTGTGCGGATAGGGCCGCGCCAGGACACGGCGCGGCCGTGGGGGACGATCACCGCCGCCGGGGCAGCCACCAAGCCACAGCGGCTGGACGGGCTGTTCTTCTACCCGGCACTCGACTTTGTGGCCTGAGAGAAATCGGCCGACGCCCGGCCCTTGGTAAACACAAAGCTCTGACCCATGTCGGCCCGTATGTTCTGCATATGGGTGACGTACTTGGGGAAGCCGCCGTTGTAGTTGCCGTCCTGGCGACGCTGAAACTCGCCCTCGAAGTTGTAATAGCCCGGCGTGCAGTCCTGGTTGCGGGTCGTTTTGCCGCGGTGTTTGATGACTTCTTGCACCCACCACTCCTCGGCCTCGGGGGTCGGGTCTATGGACTGGTAGCCGTGGCGACGCACGTAGTCGACGCAGGCCGCGATATGATCGCCCTGGGACTGGAGCATGTCGGTCAGGTTGAACTGGAACGAGGCCTGGTAGCCACCCATGATGAACAGGTTGGGATAGCCCTGGGAGTGGATGCCGAGCAGGGTGCGGATGCCGCTGCTGTACTTGTCGGTCAGGTCCAGGCC
>JAAXHF010000433.1 GCA_012271025.1 Deltaproteobacteria bacterium
TGCTTTCGACCCGGACAGCGGGCACATAGAGGGGCGAGCATGCTGCGTCAAGACATCGTCTCCATCCTCCTGCTGACCCTCCAGACCGCCTCGGTTGCCACGGTGTGTATGATGGTGCCGGCCACCCTGCTGGGCTATGCCCTGGCCCGGCACGATTTCCGGGGCAAAGACTTTGTGTCGGCCGTGGTCGGTCTGCCGCTGGTCTTGCCGCCGACTGCGGTTGGTTTTCTGCTGCTGCGCCTGTTCGCCGTCGATGGTCCCCTGGGGCGTCACAGCCTGGGGCTCGACCTGGGCGTGCTGCTGAGCTGGAGAGCCGCCGCGCTGGCCGCTGCGGTCATGTCGTTTCCGCTCGTCGTGCGGACCGCCAAAGTGACGTTTGAGGGCATCAACCCGCGGCTTGAGATGATGGCCAAGACCCTCGGCCACAGTACGCTGGCGACCTTTTTTCGCTACACCCTGCCGCTGGCCAAACGCGGTCTGCTGGCCGGCCTCATCCTGGGTTTCACCCGGGCGCTGGGCGAGTTCGGCGCCACCGTGACCATTGCCGGCAATATCCCGGGCCGAACCCAAACCCTGTCCGCAGCCATTTTCAGCGCCCAGCAGCTGGGCGACACAGACCGAGCCTACGCCCTGATGCTGCTGGCCCTGGGTCTGGGTTTTGTCGCCATCCTGAGCGCGGAACTCCTGTCCCGCACGCCAAGAGTAGCCCCATGACCGGCCTGCCGTCCCCGTCTCACACCCTGGTCGCGCGCGTACGCCTGGCGCTGGACCGCTTTGACCTGAACGTCGATATCACCACCCGCCACCAGGTAACCGGCATCTTTGGTGTGTCGGGCTCGGGCAAGACCAGCCTGCTCGAAACCATCTGTGGACTGCGGCGCGAGGCTCAGGGTTACATCCGTCTCGACGACGAGGTGTGGCTGGACACGGCCAGGCGAACCTGTGTCAAACCCGAGCGGCGCAACATCGGCTATGTGCCCCAGGATGGCCTGCTCTTTTCGCATAAAAACGTCCGCCAGAATATGCTGGCCGGCGCCAGACGGGCAATCCGCAACGGTCATCCGCTCCGGGTCACACTGCGGCTGGTGACCGAGATTCTGGAGCTTGGCCCCCTGCTTGAGCGCAGTGTGACCACGCTGTCGGGCGGAGAGCGCCAACGCGTGGCGCTGGGCCGGGCGATCTGTTCCGGGCCGCGGCTGCTGCTGCTTGACGAACCGTTCGCCTCGCTCGATCTGGCCCTGCGGCGCAAACTGCTGCCCTTTGTGCGCCGTATTCGGTCCGAGTTTCGGATTCCCATGCTGTTTGTGTCGCACGACCCGCTTGAGGTCCAGGCCTTGTGCGACGACCTGATCGTGCTCAGAGACGGCGCGACCATCGCCCACGGTGAGCCGCGTCAGGTCTTGACCGACCCGGACATTTTTTCTCTGGCCGAACAGCAGGGTTTTGAAAACATCCTGGCGTGCCGTCTGATCGACACCCAGGCCAGCACCTGTCGGGTTCGTCTGGGACAGCGGCCGCTCGGGACAGGCGCGCAAGCCGGCTCTCGGCCGGTCGAACTGACGACCATGCGGGCCGAGGCTCAGCCCGGCGACCTGATGCTGGCCAGTCTGCCGGCCACCGACATCATGATTGCGACCCACAAACCCCAGGGGCTGTCGGCCCGCAACATCCTCCCGGCCCGCATTACCCAGCTGCGTCTGGTCGGTTCGGTCGGGCTGGTCACGGCCGAGCTGTCTGCCGACCTGCCGCCCCTGACCATCGAGGTTACGGAGACGAGTTTTGTTGAGCTGGGCCTGCGGCCTGAGCGTCAGATCTTCCTGGTCATCAAGGCGACCTCGTGCCGCCTGTACGAGGGTGAGCGCCGCCTGGCGCCGGACTGAGCCGAGCCGCAGCGTGTCCTCATTCCGCCGCCTTCCAGGTCCGGTAACTGTCCGGGGTCATGACCTCCCAGTAGTAGCTGCACGCCCGGTTTTGACAGAAGGCCATGATCTGAGAGGTCAGGTGGCGCTTGCGGTAGTAGCGCAGTTCAAAGGGGTAGCGCTTGATTTTTTTGGTAAAACGACCGCACTCTGGGCAGCGTGCGCTGACCAGCTTGTCTTTGTTCCAGACCTCTTGAATTGCCATCGGTCACAGGTGCAGCGCGCAGTTCAAACGGGCGAGACGCGATAAGGGAGCCAGCATGGATCATGTCGTCGGGGTCTACCAGGGCATAGTACGGGATAACCGCGACCCGCAAAAGAGGCTGCGGCTCAAGGTCGAGGTGTTTGAGGTGTCGGGCGTGGCCGAGTGGGCGCTGCCGTGCCTGCCGCCGGGCGTAGAGAGCCTGCCCGGCGTCGGCGAAACGGTCTGGCTGGTGTTTCAGGGCGGCGACCGTCGCAAGCCGGTCTGGCTCGGCGTGCTGCCGGGCAGTCTGGCCTAAGCCGGCTGAAACGGCCCGGCATACGAGGCGCCATACTCCAGGGCCAGGCTCCACAGCTGATAGCCGAGCAACAGCCCGCCGAGCAGCAGGCCGACCGCCAGCGCCAAGCTGGTGCCGGCGATGAGGCTGGCGCTGGCGCCGGTTCGCAGCCGGGTTGTCCACACCACCCGCATGCCTGGCGGCGGAACGCGGCCGGACCGCAAGACACGCACGGCAAAGCTGGCCAGCAGGGCGGCCAGGCCGCTGAGCAACAGCTCGCTACCCACCGCCCAGACCTGGTACAGCTGTTTCAGGCCGGCTGCGGCCATGCGGGGATAGATCGCCCGCAGTTCCAGCATCGAGTCGAAATACGCCTGGGTGTAGACCAGAGCGCCAAAGCCGAGGGCCAGCGTCAGCGCTGCGGTCAGTATCGCGCGGGTTCTGACCAGCGGGTCGGCGGGGATGAGTTGGGGTGTCATAGTCCCGGTCCGGCGTCCGTTCTGTTACCTCACCATCACGATTATGCTAGCCTGTCGCCCCATGGCAAACGACCCCCTGTCCGACACCCGCCGCCAGAGCTACTGGCGCAAGAATCTGACGATTGTCGCTGCCCTGCTGAGCGTCTGGTTCAGCGTGTCTTTCGGCCTGTCGATCCTCTTTATCGACGCCCTGAATACCGTCCGGGTGGGTGGCTTTCGGCTGGGCTTCTGGATGGCCCAGCAGGGCTCGCTGTACATCTTCGTCATCCTGATCTTTGTCTATGTGTGGTTCATGAATCGTCTGGACCGGGCCTACGGCGTCCACGAACACGATCCAGCGGGCGGGGGAGCATGATGGACATCGATCCGGTCAGAACCTGGACCTTCATCATTGTCGGCCTGTCGTTTGCACTATACATCGGGATCGCCTGGTGGGCCAAGGCCGAGTCAACCAGCGATTTCTACGTGGCCGGCTCGCGGGTCGGGGCGGTGGCCAACGGCATGGCGACTGCGGCCGGCTGGATGAGCGCGGCCTCGTTCATCTCCATGGCCGGCATGATGTCCTTCCTGGGTCGCGACGGCGCCATGTATCTGATGGGCTGGACCGGCGGCTATGTGCTGCTGGCCCTGTTGCTGGCCCCGTATCTGCGCAAGTTCGGCAAATATACGGTGCCGGATTTTGTCGGCGAACGCTATTACTCGCAGACCGCCCGGATCGTCGCCCTGGTGTGCGCCATCTTTGTCTCGTTCACCTATGTGGCCGGCCAGATGCGTGGCGTGGGGGTGGTGTTTGCCCGTTTTCTGGAGGTGCCGGTTGAGCTGGGCGTGGTCATCGGCATGGCGCTGGTTCTGGTCTATGCCGTGGCCGGCGGACAAAAAGGCATTACCTATACCCAGGTCGCCCAGTACTGTGTGCTGATCTTCGCCTATATGCTGCCCAGCTTTTTCATTTCCCTGCTGATGACCGATACCCTGCTGCCCCAAATCGGCTTTGGCGCGGAGCTGAAGACCGAGCCAGGCGTGTCGCTGCTCGACAAGCTCGACGGGCTGAGTCAGGAACTCGGTTTTGCCGCATACACGGGCCGGGGGGCGAAGACCGTCATTGACGTGTTTTTCATCACCCTGTCGCTGATGGTCGGCACGGCCGGTCTGCCGCACGTCATCACCCGCTTTTTTACAGTTCCGCGGGTCAAGGACGCCCGCATCTCGGCCGGCTGGGCGCTATTGTTCATCGTCATCCTGTACGCAACCGCGCCGGCCGTGGCGGCCTTTGCCCGCACCAACCTGTTGACCAGCGTCCACAACGCCGAATACGCCCGGGTGCCCGACTGGTTCTCCAAGTGGGAGGAAACCGGCCTGATCCGCTTTGCCGACAAGAATCAGGACGGCCGCATCCAGTACTACAACGATCAGAACCCGGCCTTTGCCGACCGCGCCGCAGCCCAGGGCTGGAACGGCAACGAACTCCACATCGACCGTGACATCATCGTCCTGGCCAACCCGGAAATCGCCCGGCTGCCGGCCTGGGTCGTAGCCCTGGTGGCGGCCGGCGGTCTGGCTGCAGCCCTGTCTACGGCCGCCGGCCTGCTGCTCGTCCTGTCCACCTCAATCTCCCACGACCTGATGAAAAACGTGCTCAGCCCCCACATTACCGAGCGCCAGGAGCTGCGTTACGCCCGGCTTGCGGCGGTCGTGGCGATTATTATTGCCGGCTATTTCGGCATTCATCCGCCGGGCTTTGTGGCCCAGGTCGTGGCCTTTGCCTTTGGGCTGGCCGCGTCGAGCTTCTTTCCGGTCATTGTCCTGGGCATCTTCTCCAAACGCATGAACCATCTCGGCGCCATTGCCGGGATGATCTGCGGCATGAGTTTTACCAGCGCCTATATCATCTATTTCAAGTTCATCAGCCCCGAGACCAACACCGCCGCCCACTGGCTGTGGGGCATCTCTCCCGAGGGCATCGGCGGCATCGGCATGCTGCTCAACTTCGGGGTGGCGATTGTCGTCTCGTCCCTCAGCCGGCCCCCGGCCCAAGCCGTCCAGAACCTGGTTGAAGAGATCCGCGTCCCGCGCAAAGAGGAGCCGCTTTCCCCTTGAGACACATGCCCCTGACGCGGATCCGCTCACGGGTCGGCCGGCTCCTGCTCCCCCGCTGACGACCTGAAAGGGCTTGTCCACTGCTTGAACGGCAATGAGTCGAGTAGTACTCTTACCGGTAATACTCAATGGCCGACAGAGGAGCTGCCATGAAAGTCACCGTGAAGGGTCAGGTCACCATACCGCTGCCGATTCGGGAGAAGCTCGGTATCACGCCCAACAGCGAGGTGGATTTTGTCGAAGAGGGTGAGCGGGTGTACATCAGAAAAATCCTGTCCAGCCCATCAACCGGACGCTTTCACCGATTCCGTGGAGCGGCGACCGTTAAAATGACAACACAGGAAATCCTGTCCTTGACCAGAGGCGAGGCATGACCCCCTTTCTCGTGGACTCCAATATCCTGCTGGATATTTTTGAGGACGATGCGCAATGGGCGGACTGGTCGGAAGCCACCTTGCAGCAGTATGCTGCGTCACACACCCCAACAATCAACCCGATCATCTATGCTGAGGTATCCGTCGGCTTCGCCCGCATTGAGGAACTGGAAGCCGTCTTGTCCGGGTGCGGAATCCACCTGCTCGCCATCCCCAGGGAAGCCCTCTTTCTGGCCGGGAAAGCGTTTCT
>JAAXHF010000489.1 GCA_012271025.1 Deltaproteobacteria bacterium
GCCGACAGCTCACGGCCATGGAGGATGGCGGGCTGGTGGTGATTGCGGTTCCAGAGACGCCCTACCGCTGCCCACCCGGACCCTACGAGCGGGCGAGTCTGATCGCCCACTATCTCAAGACCCATAAGCCCAGGTCAAAAGTCCTGGTCCTGGATGCCAAGGACACGTTTACCAAGGACCGGTTATTTCTGGCCGCCTGGCAGCGCCTGTATCCTGGCCTGCTCGAATGGGTGGCGGGCAGTCAGGGCGGACGGGTCATCGAGGTCGATAGCCGGACGGGCGTCGTCCGCACCGAGTTTGACGAATACACACCGGCCGTGGCCAACATTATTGCACCGCAACGGGCGGCGGCGATTGCCCGCACCGCCGGGCTCGACCAGGAGCGGGGCTGGTGTGCGGTCAAAGCCAGCAGCTTTGAGTCGGCCGTGCATCCAGACGTGCACATCATCGGTGACGCGGCCATCGCCAATCCCATGCCCAAGTCGGCCTTCAGCGCCAATATCCAGGCCAAGGCGTGCGCGCTGGCCATCGTCGCCCAGCTGCGCGGCCGGCCGCTCGCCCAGCCAGTGTTGATGAACACCTGTTACAGTCTGGTCGCGCCCGACTACGGTATTTCCATCAGTGCGGTCTATCGCGTTGAAAACGACACGATTCGGATCGTGCCCGGCTCAAGCGGCACCAGCCCGCTCGACGCCCCCGACGCAACCCGCGCCCTGGAAGCCGACTATGCCCGATCATGGTACGCCAATATCACGGCCGATACCTTTGGCTAGGATGTCTTTTGTCATTGCCTTCTTGACCGTCCTGGCCGGCGTGTGGGGGCTGTGTCTCGCCTTGGGTCTTGCCGATGGGTCCGCTGCAACCCCAAAACCCGCTCTGCCGGCTGCCCTCAGCGACCAAGCCGGCGATATCGAACGCGGGCGGCGTATCGTGCTCGACCGCGAGCGCGGCGACTGTGTGGTGTGTCACGCCATGCCGCTGCCCGGGCGGCAGTTTCACGGCAGCCTGGGGCTTGCCCTGGATGGCATAGGCAGTCGCTCCGGCGCGGCTGAGCTGCGCCTGCGGCTGGTCAATCCCAAGGCGTTCGACCCGCACACCATCATGCCGGCCTATCATTCCACCCAGGGTCTGCACCGAGTGCATGCGTCCTACCGCGGGCGGCCTATCCTGACTGCTCAGGAGATTGAGGATGTGGTCGCCTATCTCCTCAGCCTGCGGGCGGCTGGGCCGGCTGAACTGCCGGCTTCCCGTCCGCATCGCGTCGATCCTGACCGCACGGAGACAGGCTCAGCCACCGTGGTGGACGGTCGCCGTTCGGGCTATGTGTATCTGTCGGAGGAAAACCGGCGCTTGCAGAATGACGCATTCGGCAATCCGGGCCTGCTGTGGATCGAGCGGGGAAGTGAGTTGTGGGCCCAGCCGCACGGCCCGAGCCACATGTCGTGCGCCAGCTGTCACACCGACCCTGCGGTCAGCATGCGCGGTACACGAACTCGCTATCCCCGTTTTGATACTCGTCGCAACAAACTGATCAATCTCGAACAACAGATCAACCGCTGTCGTGACGAACGGCTCGGGGCGGCCGCCTATGCGTACGAGTCCGAGGAATTGCTGGGTCTGACCGCGCTGGTCGGCTTTCAGTCGCGCGGCTTGCCGCTCCAGGTTGAGATCGAGGGACCGGCCGAGCCGTTTTTTGAGGCTGGTCGGGCTTTTTTTGAGCGCCGCCGGGGTCAGCTCGATATGGCCTGCGCCCAGTGTCACGACGAGTATGCCGGGCAACGCCTGCGTGGCGATATCCTCAGCCAGGGCCAGATCAACGGCTTTCCGATCTACCGCCATGCCTGGCAAAGCCTCGGCTCCAGCCACCGCATGTTCGCCTGGTGTAATACTGCCATCCGGGCCGAGCCACTGGCCTACGGAGCTGACGAGTACGTCAATCTTGAGCTGTATCTGGCCTGGCGCGGGCGTGGTCTGGGGGTCGAAACGCCGGCCGTGCGGCGGTAACGCCTTTGCGGGTTGGTCGGAGCGGCGGCGTCAAGTGTCTCGCCCAAGTTCTATTCAAATATATGGTGCAGCCCAGCATCGGAGCGGGTCGGGGGTCCAGATTCGGTAGGGGCGACCGGCCGGTCGC
>JAAXHF010000204.1 GCA_012271025.1 Deltaproteobacteria bacterium
TTCCCGCAACATGGCCTGGGACTCCTGGCGCTGGCGGTCAGAGTCCTGCTTCATTTCTCGCAGCATGGTCTGCGATTCCTGCTGCTGGCGAGCAGAGTCCTGTCTGGCCAGCACCACCAGTTGCGCCAGGTAGTTGGTCTGCTTCAGCAGCGCTTTATCGTTGTCTTCCAGCGTAGCCAGCTTTTGCAGAATCCTGTCCATCTTCTTGTGGACGCTGGTTTGGTTGGCTGCCATCGTTTGCCTCTTCCGCTTAACAGCGTTACGCCATACGGGCGTCTCGCTCGAAAAAGCGCGCCCTGGAGGATTCGAACCTCCGACCTACAGATTCGTAGTCTGCCGCTCTATCCAGACTGAGCTAAGGGCGCATAAACGGTGGGAAAAAGCTCTGTCGGCTCTGGGCTCTCCCTCCTAGCATACCCACAGGAGCACGACAAGCGCCGAGCGTAGCGACCGGTCCTTGTGCGACTCGACCGAGGCGTGTCAACGGAAGCAGTGCGGTGCCGAGAGACGGGAACGGAGAGGGCGGGATTCGAACCCGCGGTACGCGCTAACGTACACTCGCTTAGCAGGCGAGCGCCATAGACCACTCGGCCACCTCTCCACGCTGTGTGGGCTCGGATTCGGCTCTCGGAATACTAGCCTGTCTGCCACAGTGGCGCAACGACTTTTTCTGTTCTACACCCTTGACAAATGAAATTGATAATGATTCTCAATTTCACTCATGGAAGTTCAAGCTCCATCTTCCTCATCGACTCATGCGCAAGAGTGCCGCTGCTGCTGCGGAAACCTCTTAGCCCTGCTCCGTCCAGACGGCGTCGAACTCAAATGTCGGCGCTGTAAACGGATCGTTCTCATTCCGTGGAGCGCGGCGTCGATGTGGCATGATGCGACAGCTGAGTGGCGGGAAGCCGAACAGGAAGGAGGCAACTGAGCCCAGAGCCATGATGTGATCGAATCAGTGCGGCAGAGGCCAGCGGTACCAAGCCCAGAGCCCTTTTGTGATTGACCTCAAACAGGGAGGAGGGTTGAGAATGGTACGAATGTTGGCAGTCGCCCTGGCGACGCTCATCTGCATGGGCGGGACGACTCAGTTGGCCCGAGCAGCTGATGATGACCGAATTCAGCAGTTGGAACAGCAAATGCTACAGATGCAGCAAGAACTGACTGCGCTCAAAGAAGAACGGCAAAAGGAGCAGGAAGAAGCCACCCGGCGCACCAGCCTGCTGGCCGAGGAAGTGGAAAACCTGCGCACCAGCCTGACCGTGCCCGACTTCGAGCCGCTGACCATGGAAGACAGCATCTACGGCCTGGGACCGGCGGCCTCCAAGATTTACGGCGTGGAGCGAGGCTTGTCGATCGGCGGCTATGGTGAGGCTTTTTACCGCAAGGACGTGAGCGATAAGTCGCGCAGCGACCGCGACTTCACGGACAACCTGCGTTTCGTGCTGTACACCGGCTATAAGTTCACCGACCGCATCATCATGAACGCCGAGTTGGAGTTCGAGCACGCCGGGACGGGCGCCGGCGGCTCGGTGTCGATCGAGTTCGCCTACATCGATTTCCTGCTGTGGGAGTGGGCCAACTTCCGCGCCGGCATGTTGCTCGCCCCGCTGGGTATCGTCAACGAGTTGCATGAGCCCGTGTTCTTCCACGGCGTGGAGCGACCCGAGGTTGAGCGGCGCATCATCCCCTCAACCTGGCGTGAGAACGGGATCGGCATATTCGGCCAACTGCTGCCCGGTCTCGAATACCGCATCTACGGCATGAACGCGCTTGAAGGCGCGTCGAGCAACACGGCAGCGTGTACGCCTGACGAGAACGGCAACTGTTTGACCAAGCCGTCGTTCAAACTGAAGGAACACTTCCGCAGCACGCGCCAGAAGGGCGGGAATGCCATGGCCGAGGATATCGGCCTGGCGGCGCGGCTGGACTACACGCCGATGCTGAACCTCACGTTCGGCGCCTCGGTATACACCGGCAAGACCTCCCATGACAGTCAGTACTACGAGTGTGTGGACGGGGAATGTGGCCCGGCCAATGTGCCCGGCGCGCGGCTGACCATCTGGGAACTGCACGGCATATACAGCCGGCAAGGGTTGGACCTGCGGGCGCTGTTCGCCATGTCCCACCTGGAAGACTCGGACGAACTCAACCGGATCGGGGGCGGCGGCAAGATCGCCAAGGAGATGTACGGCTTCTATACCGAGGTGGCCTACGACATCATGCCGTGGCTGCTGGGCGACACCCAACAGCAATTGTCGCCCTTTTTCCGCTTCTCGTTTATCGACCAGCACGCCGATATGGCTGGTGACTGGGAGGAACAGGACCGCTACGAGAACAACATCTGGACCACCGGTATCAGCTATAAGCCCCACCCCAACGTCGTGCTCAAGGTAGATTACCGCAACTTCGATACCGACGATAACGACTACGAGCGCGAAGACGAGGTCAACTTTGGCATTGGCTTTGTTTTCTAGCCCGTACCTGCTGTGCGTGGTGGCGCTGCTAGGCAGTGCCACCATTACTCAGGCCGAGGTTTTTTATTCCAAGACAAAGGCGTTGCAGGTGGCATTTCCCACGGCAGACCGCGTCGAGACGCAAACCTTCTTCCTCACCCCGCAGCAGATCGAGCGGGTTGAGGCCCTGGCCCAGACCTCGGTCGATTCCAAGCTGGCCACCTTTTACGTCGGCCATGCGGCTGACACCGTGCAGGGCTACGCCTTCATTGAGACCCATATTGTGCGGACCTTTCCCGAAACCTTTCTGATGGTGGTGTCACCCGACGGCAGCCTGCAAAAGCTCCTGGTCCTGGCCTTTTACGAGCCGCTCGAATACCTGCCGTCAGAGCTGTGGCTGGAGCAGTTCGATCAGAAACAACTGACGCCTGCGTTACGCCTGCGGCGCGATATCCACGGTATCATGGGCTCCACCCTGACCGCCCAGGCTGCGACCCAAGGCGTGCGCAAAGTCCTGGCCCTTTTTCAGGTCTTGATTCAGGAGAAGACCCCTCCCCCTGGCCCTCTTCCCTTGGGGGAGAGGGAATGAGATGACATGCGCTTTGTGATTACCGGCGAGTGGTCCAAAAACCGGCTGCTCCAACTCATCATCGTCATCTTCGTCATCTATGTGGCCGGCCTGTGGCTGACCAACGCCCTGCTGTATTTCCAGAAGATGAGTCTCAGCTACACCTCGGTCGCCGAGTATTACCTTGGCTCGGAAGAGCGCTTTTTACAGCCCCGCAGCTATCAGGGCATGCTGGAAGTGGCACATTTTCATCTCTTTGCCATGGGGCTGCTGCTGCTGACGCTGACCCATCTCATGCTGTTCGTGCCGCTCAGCCCAAATGCCAAAGCCTGGTTCATCATCATTCCGTTCACCTCCGCTCTGGTGAACGAGGGCGGCGGCTGGCTGGTGCGCTTTGTCCACCCCGTGTTCGCCTATCTGAAAATCGCCGGGTTTGTGGCCCTGGAAATCAGTCTGGCCGTGCTGGTCGTTGTCACACTGTGGGCGGTCTTTGCCGGCTCTCAGGAGCAGTACCGCACGGATCGCAGGCAGACGGCGAGGCGCCGCCCGACGCCCGACAGCCCCGAACAATCGCCCATTGTAGAAGTCGGCCTGGAAGGAACCGAGCGCTAGGATGAAGTCACGCCTCCACCTGCCTCTCGCCTGCATCCTCGGCTTTGTGCTCCTGCTGAGCCTGCCGAGCGCCGGCCTGCCGCTGTCGTGCGTCATTGACGGCCGCTACACCATGGGCACGGTCTTGCAGCTGACGCTGTGCGGAACCGACCCGGACCAGACCCGCCGTACCAGCGACAGCCTGTTTCAGACTGCGGCTCGTCTGGATCGGCTGCTGACGACGTACGCGCCCGACAGCCCGGTCAGCCGTCTGAACGCCACGGCCGGCCAAGGCGCCATGCCCGTTCCGGCCGAGGTCATGGACGCGCTGTCCCTGTCCGTTCGCTACTGGGAGCTGACCCGCGGCACGTTTGATATCACCGTCGGTCCGCTCATGGCCCTGTGGAAGCGCGCCTCCGGCCTGCCCTCCCCCGACACCGTGCGGCACACCCTCAGCCGGGTCGGCAGCCACCGGATCGTCCTCTCGCCGCAGGGGACGGTTGCCCTGGCTCAGAACATGGCCCTCGACCTCGGGGGCATTGGCAAGGGGTTCGCACTGGACCGCATGGTCGCCCTGCTCAAGGAGCGGCGGGTCGGCCGCGCCCTGCTCAATTTCGGCCACAGCAGCCAGTGGGCTGTGGGTAGGCCGCCCGACGCCCCAGGCTGGCGGCTGCTGGTCCGACTCCCGGACGGTACCCTCACGGGGATCGCCACTTTGCGCGACCAGGCCCTGTCCGTCTCGGGCAGCCTGGGCCAGAGTGTCGCGCTCGGCGACCGGCGCTACGGGCATGTCATTGATCCCCGCACCGGGCAGCCCATTCAGCGCGATCTGCTGGCCTGCGTGGTCGCTCCCAGCGCCGCCCAGGCCGAAGCCCTGAGCAAAGCCCTGCTCATCCTCGGTGAATCGGAAGGAACGGCGCTGCTGGAGCGTCTGTCAGGCGTAGAGGGCCTGTTACTCGAAACAAACGGGCGGCGGTGGGAAACGAAGGGCTGGCGGCAGTCCGTTTCGTTTGTGGCTTTGTAAGCATCCCCATCAGGAGAGACGTATGTCACACGAGCAAATCTTGAGCACCATCACGGCCGACAACGAACACAGCCGTCTTGAAGTCGCCCTCAGCTGCGACGCCGCCGGCGAACAGACCCTGGAACTCCGGCGGCAGTCGTGGGGCAAAGGCGTTGGCTGGTACCGACAACACACCTTGCAGCTCGGGCTGGCGGAAGCGGAGGCTCTGCTTCAGACCTTACGCACGAGCGGCCGCGCCTGGCGGAAAAATCCGGGGCGGTCCGGCGGAAAGGTCATTCCGTTTTCCGGCCGCGCGCCGGACACGGCTCTCGATGGCGGGAGGACGGATAGAGACGGCGGGGAGAGGGTGAAGCGAACAAAAAAACGGGCAGCCCGTTCATGAGCTGCCCGCTTATCGGAAAAAAGAAGGACGAAGAGCGTCGCGTTCAGCTGACCCGGCGCAGATTCACCTCGCGCTCAAGCCCACTCGTTTGGACCATGCCGAGATACATTTCCAGCTCTTCAATGTCTTCCTGCTCCGCCTCAATCTGGTTTTCCAGCATGATGCGCAGCGGCAGGTTATCGTCGGTCAGGGCGTGGGCGTCCATGTACGCCTGCAGGGCGGCGCGTTCGAGTTCCAGGTCCTGGTTCAGCATCTCTTCGAGGTCGGTCGACTGGCGAATCGGCGCTCCCAACTCGACCGTCGGGATACCGCCCAGGTTGACAACTTTCTGGCCGAATTTGTGGGCGTGGCCGTGGGCACTCTCGCTCTGGTCGGAAAAGAAGCCCTCGTACTCCTTGCGCCACAGGCCGCTGACCAGCAGGGCGTGCTGTTTGTACTGCATGACTGCGGTGTGTTCCAAAGCCACCGCCTTATTGAGCGCATCAATCATCTTTTGGGTATCCATGGTGAACTCCTTTCGGTTACGGACAGACAGAACTTCGTATGCACCTAAAGTAATGCTCTCGATCCTCAATGTCAAGCCCATTTTCGCGCTAAGTTATTGATTTTATTGAAGAAAATGATTCTGAAAATCATTTTCAACCAGAAGCAAAAACGATATTGAAATCCATTTTCAATTAGAAACACCATCCATGAATTGATATTGAAAAGCATTTTCAATTCATCTCGGAAAGGACGCCATATGGGACCCTAGTCTGTAGTGCACAGGACCGGTGACAAGAGCTGAAGAGCGGCCAGAGGTATGCACCCAGAGCCCGTGGAGACATCGTCTTCGCGGGCTTTTTTTGTGCCATTCAGGCTCAGTCGGAACAGGAGGAAGAACCGATGGAAAAAATCCAGGACAACAACACGGTCATTTTTATGAACAAGCGTGGGCTTTCCACCCGGATCTGTCTGCGCGGCAGTGTGGCCGTGTGTGTCGGGCATACCTGTGTGTCGCTCCGCAAGTCGGATTTTCTCGATCTGGCGGAAATTATCATGGCCACCCAACAACACCTGCTTGAGCACGACGGCTTTGGACATGGCCAAACGAAGCACTGAGCCGGTCGGCACCTGAACCCGGGAAGGAGATTGTATGAAGAAGTCAATTTTGATGATGTTTGCGGGCCTGCTTTTCAGCGCAATGCCAGCCTTCGGCGGCATTTATGTCAACCTGGAGAACCCGGCCAACGGGACGAGTGCCAGCGGAGTGACGATCATTTCCGGCTGGGCCTTCAGCGATAGCGGTGCCGTTACGGTATCGCTGCGCGTCAACGGAAAAACCACCGAGACCAGAGTGCTGTGCTGCGGGCCGCGTCAAGACGTCATGGATAACCACCAAGGGGCGCCGCTCAATAGCAGCTTCGTCCTGTTGTACAACTACGGCGTGCTGCCCACGGGCGTCCACACCGTCGGCGTCGAAGTCAGCGCCGAGGGCGAGGAGTCGGTCATTGCCGAGAGCAGCGTCAGCGTGGTGAGACCGGCCGACGCCGAGTTTCTCAGTTCGCTCTCGATCGACAATGCCAGGGCCCACGTACATGATGGCGAAATCCATATCACCGAAGCCGAAGCAACCCCAGAAGGCGGTACGCCGGTGACAACAGACCTGACCCTGTCCTACCACGTCAGCCGCCAGGGGTTTGGCATCGACATGGCTCAGGATGCCCTCGATCCCGAGTCCCCCTACGATGCGTTGGAACTGTTAGAGTCTGTCGGCCACGCCATTTTCGACACCTATGAGGCGCTGAATGAAGCGACGATAGACCCGGATGCGTCCGACACGGGCAGAACGGTGGACACGAGCACCCTGCACGCGGCGGTCCATACCTTTGTCGGGACGAGCGCCGGAAGTCAGATGGCGGCTGTTGAGCTGCTGCCCGTCGTCCAAGCCGTCTGGCGGAATGCGCGGGTCCCCTGGGAGCAGAGCGAGGCGTTTCTGTTCGGGCCGGTGAGTGATGACGAGCACGACCCCTTCCTGGATACCTGGCCGCTCAACGTCACCGACCTCGAAGCGATCATCGCCTCCAGCGATGACATTGCGACCCTCGAGCTGGCCGACGATGTCCAGGGCTTCCACGCCCTGGAATATCTGCTGTTCCAGGATAAGGACGGAGACACCGCCCCGGCCGCGATTGTGGCCGGCTTTGCCGCCGACGAACGCAGGCGAACCTACGCGCGGACTGTGGTCGGTCTCTTTGCCCGCCACACCCAGGAACTCCTCAACAGTTGGGACCCGGCAGGCGACGATTTTGTGCACACACTGGCCCTGGCCGGCCGTGGCAGTGCGACCTACACCGACCAGAAAGCGGCCGTGCAGGAGCTGGTCAACGGCATGATCGGGATTGCTGACGAGGTGGCCAACACCAAACTGGCGGTGCCCCTCACCGACCAGAGCACGGCGGAAGAGGAGTCCCGCTTCAGCAATAATTCCAGGCGCGATTTCATCAACAATCTGCACAGTATCAACAACGTCTATGAGGGCCGCTTTGACCAGACTGACGCCACCTCGACGGGCGTGACGGACTTTGTCGCCAATCAAGACCCCGCCCTCGACGCACGGGTGCGGACGGCGATCCGTGACGCCATGGCGGCAGTCATCGCCATCCCCGAGCCGTTTGGCCAGAGCATCATGAGCCATCGCGCGACTGTCCAAGCCGCGGTCGAGGCAGCCCAGCACTTGCAGGCGACGCTGGAAGACATTCTTCCCGTTGTCCAGGCGGCGAGCTTCACCCACTGAGCGACCTGAGGACCAAATGAGGGAGAGACTGCCCTGAGCGGCCCATCCCCCACAGGACGACCACAATGAAAAAGGCAAGCGTTTTTGGAGCCCTGCTTATCTCGGCCCTCCTCAGCGCTCTTCCCGCCTTGGCCGCTATTCAGGTCAACCTGGAGAACCCGGCCAACGGGACGAGTGCCAGCGGGCTGACGCTCATTTCCGGCTGGGCCTTCAGCGACAGCGGCGCCGCAGTCACGGTATTGCTGCGCGTCAACGGGAAAACCACCGAGACCACCGTGCTGTGCTGCGGGCCGCGTCAAGACGTCATGGATATGCACCCAGCGGCGCCGCTTCACAGCGGCTTCGGCCTGTTGTGGAACTATGGCGTGTTGCCCTCGGGCGTCCACACCCTCGGCGTCGAGGTCAGCGCCGAGGGCGAGGAATCGGTGATTGCGGACAGCAGCGTCAGCGTGGTGAGACCGGCCGACGCCAAGTTTCTCAATTCGCTCTCAATCGACAATGCCACGGCCGAAATACACGACGACACCATCCTCATTACCGGAGCCGAGGCAACCCCACAGCACCCGGAAGACGCCGCCTCAGTGACAACCGACCTGACCCTGTCCTACCACACCAGCCGGCAGGGGTTTGGCATCGACATGGCCCAGGATGACCTGGGTCCCATGCAGTCCCCTTACGATGCGTCGGAGCTGTTGGCGGATGTGGCCGACACCATTTTCGC
>JAAXHF010000700.1 GCA_012271025.1 Deltaproteobacteria bacterium
GCTGTGGTCAGGTCACGGCTGCGGGCCGAGCGCATCCGACCGCTGGACAAGACCATACGCCCCAAGCGGTCGCGGTTTGGGGCGGGCCTCGCCATTCCCGGCCTGGGACACAAAGTCCGTCAAAAAGACCTGGTCGTTTTCACCCGGCAATTCGCCACCATGATTGACGCCGGCCTGCCTCTCATACGCGGGCTCGACATCGTCGCCCGGCAGACAGACAACACCGCCTTGCAGGACATCCTCAGACAGGTGCGCCACGACGTTGCAAACGGCACGCCGCTGGCCGAGGCAATGGCCAAGCATCCCAAAATCTTCACCGATCTGTACACCAGTATGGTCTCGGCCGGGGAAGTCGGCGGCATCCTGGATACCATTCTGACCCGCCTGGCCGGCTCTCTGGAAAAGGCGCTCCGCCTCAAGAGCAGCCTGACCGGCGCCCTGATCTACCCGCTGAGTATTATCACCGTGGCCGTAGCGGTCAGCGCGGTGTTGCTCATCTTTGTGGTTCCGGTTTTTGCCCGCATGTTTGCCAGCTTCGGTCAGGCCCTGCCACTCCCGACCCAACTTGCAATTCAGCTCAGCGATTTCCTGCAGGCCTATATTTCCCAGCTGCTCATTCTGCTGGTCGGGCTCATCCTCGGCCTGCGCGGCCTGTATCGCACCCGAGCCGGGCGCTCCGTCATTGACCGTGGCGTGCTGCGCGTCCCCCTCTTTGGCTCGCTCATTCGCAAAGCGGCCGTCGCCCGCTTCACCCGGACTCTGGCCACCCTGCTGTCGTCCGGCGTGCCGCTGCCCGAGGCACTGCTGGTGACCGGCAGCACCGTGGGCAACACCGTTATCGAGCGAGCCGTGCTGGCCGCCCATCACGCCATTCGTCAGGGCAAAACCCTGTCCGAACCGCTGGCCGCAAGCCAGGTCTTTCCGCCCCTGGTCTCTCACATGATTGAGGTCGGCGAGCAGACTGGCGCGCTTGACAACATGCTGGAGAAAATTGCCGACTTCTACGAACAAGAGGTGGACGCGACGGTGGCCAACCTCAGCGCACTGCTCGAACCCGTGGTCATCGTCTTCCTGGGGCTCGTCATCGGCGGCCTGGTCGTTGCCATGTACCTGCCGATTTTCACTCTTGGTGCGGCTATGATGGGCTAGGCAGACGGGGGGATTCAAGACGGCTCAGCCGGTGCCCGGTCTTCGATCAGCGCTTCCAGCTCGGTCCGCTCAAGCGTGAACCGGGTGTTGCAAAACTCGCACGTGACCTGGGCCGAGCCCTGCGTGTCGAGCAGAGCCCGGACCTCGTCCCGACCCAGAGCGACCAGCGCGCCCAGGACGCGATCCCGATTGCACCGACACACAAAACGCACTGTCTGTTCCTCAATCGCAGACGGGCTGAACGCGCCCACAACCTCGTGCAGGATGTCGTGGGCAGTGGCGCCACGACGCACCATGTCGCTGACCGGTCGGGTCTCCGCGACCGTGTTTTCAAGTTGCCTGATGAGATCGTCGGGCGCCCCGGGCATGGCCTGAATCACAAAGCCACCCGCCGCGCTCACGCTCTCGTCGGGCTGGACAAACACGCCGAGGCTGACCGCCGAGGGGATCTGTTCCGAATTCAGCAGATAGTGGGCGACATCCTGGCCGATCTCTCCCGACACGATGGGTAGAATGCTGCGGTGGGGGGTGGTCAGCCACGGCTGAGAGCGCATGGCCACAAAGGTCCCGCTGCCGACCGCCCCGCCAACATCGAGCTTGCCGTTCCGGGAGGGCAGATGCGTCCGCGGGTGATACACAAAGCCGCGCACGTCGCCGCGGGCGTTGGCATCAACAAAAATTCCGCGCAGCGGCCCCTTGCCGACAAACTGCAAGGAGATCGTCTCGTCCTCCCGTAACAGACTGCCCAGCAGCAGGCCGGCCGTCATTGTGCGACCCAGCGCGGCGCTGGCGGTCGGAGCCGTGCGGTGGCGCTGGCGGGCCTCGTCCACGAGCTGGGTGGTGACGGCCGCCACGGCTCGGATTGCCCGCCCGGCCGCGGTTGTCCTGACTAAGCCATCGGCGCTGTCCATGCTGTCCTTCCCGACGCCCGCCTGCGAGGCCGCCTATGCGGAAGCCCGGGTCTGGCGCGAGCGGACCGACTTCTTTTTGGTCTTGGCCGGGGTCTGAGGGGTCGCCTCATTCAGCGGAACACATTCCACAATCTCCAGACCGTAGCCGGGGAGGCTCACCAGGCGTCGGGGCGAGTTGGTCAGCAAACGCATCTTGCGGACGCCGAGGCTGCGCAGGATTTGCGCCCCGATCCCGTAATCGCGAAAATCGTTCGGCTGCGAGCCCGGTCCGGAGACGACAGCCTCGCGGGCCGCACTACCGCGCTTCCTCGGCGAGACTTTTTCACGCAGCAGCTGTGCCCCCTGCCCCTCCTGTCTGAGATACAGAATCACCCCTTTGCCCTCGGCTTCAATCAGTTCCATTGAGCGTCTGATCAGAGCGCTGGTATTGGCCGCGCTATAGCCAAAGACATCGCCAAACACATATTCGGTATGGGCTCGGACCAAGACCGGCTCCTCGGGTGAAATCTCGCCCTTGACCAGTACCAGGTGCTCCTGATCATCAACATCGCTGGTATATACGTGGGCGGCAAAATCTCCCCCCGAGCGCGTTGGCAGGCGGGCCTCGTCCACGTGATGGACGAGCGAGTCGTGACGCAGCCGATACTGGATCAGGTCGGCAATCGTGGCGATTTTCAGATTATGTGTCTCCGCGAATTCTTCCAGGTCGGGCAGGCGGGCCATGGTGCCGTCATCGCGCATGATCTCACAGATGACGCCCAGGGGCTTGAAACCGGCCAGACGGGACAGATCGACCGCTCCCTCGGTCTGACCGGTCCGCACCAGCACGCCCCCCTGACGGGCGCGCAGGGGAAAAACGTGGCCGGGCATGACAAAGTCTTCAGACCGCGCACCGTCCCGCGTTGCGGCCAAGATAGTCACCGCCCGATCCTCGGCCGAAATCCCACGTCCGACACCGTTTTTGGCGTCAAAGGAAACGGTAAAGGCGGTCCCCAGCGGAGCCGTGTTCTTGTCCACCATCATGGACAGGCCCAGCGCATCGGTCTGCTCCTCGGCCATCGGCATGCAGATCAGGCCCCGGCCGTATTTGGCCATAAAGTTGACCGCCTCGGGGCTGACGGCCTCGGCCGCCATACACAGGTCGCCCTCATTTTCCCGATCTTCGTCATCCATCAGAATAATCATCCGACCGGCCCGGATTTCTTCGATCGCGTCTTCTATCGAGGTAATGTAGGGGCTGGTGTGATCCGGTGGGCTTGGGGGGGGAACGGAAAACATACTGGCGCTCCTTCACAATCTGAGATGTTCGGTGGTCGGGCCGAGCAGACCCACCAGCCAGCTTGTGTGTGCTTATACCCCCTCGCCTCGGGACCTGTAAAGTGGCGGCCGGCAAATCGGTCCGGTCGCCGGCCGAGCCATATGCCGCCGGCTTGACCGGCTTGTGCGGCGTGGCTAACACGTCACCATTCTGGGATCGATTGACCTCCGCCAAATCATCATCCGCCGGCCAGAGATGTTTCTCCGCGACCCGGAGGGCATCAAGCGGGTCAGCGAGTACTACACCAATACCGATTGCAGCAAACTGCTCCTCGAAGCGCTCGTTATTGAGCCGGAGAAAAAACAGCAGTTCTTTTTCCAGGTCAACAAGAAGGCCAATGGAGCCGTCGTGCGGCTCGATCCCATCAGCGATGCGGAGAAAACGACCGGCGTCAAACGTCTGCTGGGCCAAGTGGCGTTCGCCATCAAATCGCTGTTTCCGGGCTCGCGCTACGGCAAGACCAATATCGCCGATTTCATTCCCGATCACGAGCGCCCGAGCAGGGCACGCGGCAAGAAACTTCGGGCGGTGGCCTAGACGCTGACCGGTGTATCACCAGCCGAGCCGTCCCCGCCGCCAGGCGGATGCAGCGAGCCCGATCTTATACCAACGGCTGAGGCTGATCCGCCGACCGAAGACCCGAAACTTCTGGGCTGCAATCTCGTCGAGCAGGCGGCGGTAGATGAGGTGCATGGCCTCTGCCGCCGCCAAGCTGCGACGGTCTTCTTCGGCCAGCGTGGCCGCGGCCCGCCGATAGTACTCTCGGGCTCGTTCCTGCTCAAAATCCATCAGCCGGACAAAGGCCGCGTTGTACACCTCGGCGCACAATTCCTGTTCGCTGTAGCCGTGGGCGACGATGTCCTCGGCCGGCAGATAAATCCGACCCCGTTCGGCGTCCTCGCCCACGTCACGCAGGATATTCGTCAGTTGGAGCGCCAGACCCAGGTTCTCGGCGTAGTCCGGGGTCTGGGGATTGCGGTAGCCAAAGATCTCGATGCAGATCAGTCCCACCAGACAGGCCACATGGTAGCAGTAGTCACGCAACTCATCGAAGGTCTGGTAGCGTGTGCGGTGCAAATCCATCTCCACGCCGTCGATAATTCCAGCCAGGTGCTGACGCTGAATGGGAAAGCGCTGGATCGCATCGGCCAGCGCTTGGGAGATGGGATGACGGGGTTTCTGGGTGTAGCAATAGTCCAGCTCTTCCCGCCACAGGTTGAGCAGCCGGGCCAGGGTCTGGGTCCGACTGTCGCGTGTCTCGGGCGCGGTTTCGGAGGCACGGTCGCCACGCCGCGTCACACCCGCCGACGTGGCGGGCTGATCGGTGATATCGTCCATGAACCGACAGAAGGCATAGGTCGCGTACAAGGCGTTGCGGCGTTCCGTGGACAGCAGACGAAACGCGTAATAGAAGTTCGAGGAACTCTGGCGGGTCACCCGGCGGCAGTAGGCATACGCTTCGGCAAGGGACGAGACGGGACGAGACGGGATAAAAGGACCGTGTTCCTCGGATCGGGGCGGGGTCTGACTCACCGTGGGCCTTTGGGATCGTCTCAATACGCGCGTGTCTTCAGACCGGCTCGCTTACGCCGCCGCTCCGGGCTGTAAGCCCGCGATCAGCTGTCGGGCCTGGGTACGCGCCCAACTGTCGGCTTCGAGCAGGCTGTCGAGGTCGGTCACCGGAGCAGGCGTATGGGCATCCAACACCCGCTCATTGAGCGCGGCAATATCGGGAAAACGCAGCTGTCCGTTCAGGAAGTGCTCAACCGTCACCTCATTGGCCGCATTCAGCACGGCCGGACACGTCCCCCCCTGCCGCAGCGCCGCATAGGCCAGGCCCAGGCACGGAAATTTGTCAAAATCAGGGGCAAAAAATTCGAGTTGCGCCACCGCCGTCAGATCCAAACTGGGCAAGTGTTTGAGCGGCAGGCGGTCGGGATAGGCCAAGATATACGAGATCGGGACGGCCATATCGGGAATCCCGAGCTGGGCCAGGACCGAGCCGTCCACATATTCGACCATCGAATGGACAATGCTCTGCGGATGGACGATCACCGACACCTGTTCCGGCGGCAGGTCAAACAGCCAGCGCGCCTCAATGACCTCAAGCCCCTTATTCATCAGGGTCGCCGAGTCGATCGTGATCTTGTTGCCCATCTTCCAGGTCGGATGCTGGAGCGCCTCTTCAACACTCACCTCGGCCAGCTCGGCAGTCGGACGTTGTCGGAAGGGACCGCCCGAGGCGGTCAGCAGAATGCGCTTGACCCGCTGGCGGGTATGCCCCTGGAGAGCCTGGAAAATTGCATTGTGCTCGCTATCCACCGGCAGCAGGCTCACGCCGGACCGCTTTGCCTCACGCGTCATCAGCTCGCCGGCAATGACCAGGGCTTCTTTGTTGGCCAGCGCAATGGTCTTGCCGGCCCGTATACCGGCCAGGGTCGGCGGGAGTCCGACAGCTCCGACCAGGGCGGCCATCAGCATGTCGGCCTCGGGATGGGTAGCCGTCGCCAGCAGTCCTTCCGTCCCGCACAGGACCGTGCCGCCGAACTGGGGCAGCTGGTCTTTCAACGCGCGCGCGTCGTCTTCAGTGGCCAGGGACACCAGGTCGGGCTGAAAACGCCGCACCTGCTCCACCAGCTTGGCCACATTCCGGCCCGCAGCCAGTGCCACCACCTGAAACTGTTCAGGAAACCGTTCGGCAACGGCGAGGGTTGTCACGCCGATAGAACCGGTTGAGCCCAGTACGGCCAGCTTTCTCATCACCGTCCCTCACCTGCTCAGAGCGGCGCCTCGCCATTTTCGCCAGCCCTGTTCTGCTGATGTTGTCCGCGGCTGAGAGGAAGCTGGGGCGCGTCGCCAATCCCCATAAACTGCATGCGGACCGAGCGGGGACGGGGACCGTCGAGTTCGGCAAAAATAATGCGCTGAAACTGGCCCA
>JAAXHF010000491.1 GCA_012271025.1 Deltaproteobacteria bacterium
CGGCGGATGAAGGCTATGTTGTGGCAGCTCGGCCAGGATGGGCTCAGATATGGGCTGTATTTCCCGCTGGCGGGGCTGTTTTCCCTGCCGACGTCCTACCGTCTGGCCCAGGCCTGGGGACGGCTGGAAGCCCGGCAGGCGCCGCCCGGGCTGCTGGAGTTGATCCGGTCCAACGCGGCCGAGGCGCTCCGGCCCCAGGAACTGCCTGCGGTCGATATGGGCGAGAAATTTTTTGAGGTGATGAGCTGCGACCGGGTTGATGCGTATGCCTCTGCGCTGCATTCGTGGCGCCGATTGGAGCGCTGGGTGCGGGTGAGCGGCGAAGAGCGGCTGCTTTCCGCAGTCGCCGAGGGGCGGGGAATACTCTTGCTGACCTTCCATTTTGGTGGCGGCTCCCTCATCTTTCCGTATCTGCGGAGTCGAGGTCTGGCAGCTCATCCCCTGTCTATTCCATTCTCGCAGGTACGGGAGGTGGCGGGCTGGGTGCCGTATACGTTTACTCGACTGCGGTTTCGACATATCACGCGGCTGATGGAACGCGAGGTGATTTTTGCCAGTGCGACCAGCCCCCGGAAAATCCACCGAGCGCTCAGCGCGGGCGGCATGGTGGTCGCGCTGCTCGACGTACTGCCCGAGTTTGTCGGCGTCACCGCCTGGCGAGAGCAGACTGTGCCCTTTTTGGGCCGACCGGCCCGGTTTCCGACCAACCTGCTGTCGGTCGCGGCGCGGGCCGACGCGACAATCGTGCCTTTTTTTGGCTGGGTCGGGGCCGACCGCCGGCGCGAGTTTGCGTTTGAGGAACCGCGCCGGGTGACCGAGCTGGACGCAAGCCTGACCGGCTTGGTCGGCCTGCTTGAGGCGTATATTCGACGCTACCCGTATGAATGGCATCACTGGCCGGTGTTGCAGAACTTTTATCGCCACGCTGGCGAACGGTGAACGATGATGGCCATCTCATCCGCTGCTTATGGCCAGGGGCTGGAAAAATCCCCCTCAGTCCCCCCCTTCGACGTAGGGGCGGGTTTGAAACCCGCCCCTACTCGGGGCAGGCTTTGTCAAAGGGGGAGGCACCTTCCCAGGAATCTGCGCTCGTCAGACCTGTCGCGTCCGCCTCAAGGTGAACGCCGGTGAGTGGCGCATGTCGTTTGCCCTGGCGGGGCTTGGCCAGCCCGTTCAGGCTGCTCTCCACGGTTGTGGAGCACCGCGCGCTGTTGCGCCAGATGGTATTCCGCGACGTGACGGCGCGTTTTGTCGGGACCAGCCTGGGAGGGGTGTGGAATCTTATCCAGCCGTTCATCCTGCTGTGTCTGTACACCTTTGTGTTCGGGGTGATCTACCGCGTGCGCTTCGAGATCGAGGGGGTCGGTTTCGTGCCGTTTGTGTTTTGCGGGCTGTGGCCGTGGCTGGCCTTTCAGGACGCCTGTCTGCGCTCGGCGACGGTCATTGTCGAGAACGCCCAGCTGATGAAGCGCGTCCAGTTTCCGTCCGAGCTGCTGGTCGTCTCCGCAGTGGTGTCGAGCTTTGTGAGCCACGCGGTCGGTTTCGGGCTGATGTTGATCGGGGTGGCTGTGTGGCAGGGCGGGGTTTCGCCTGTGGCGCTCGGTCTGCTGGTGGTCCCGTTCTCGCTCCAGCTGCTGCTGGCCGTGGCCCTGGGCCTGCTGCTGTCCCCGGCTAATGTATTCCTGCGCGACGTGTCGCCGCTGGTCACGGCCCTGTTTACGGTGTGGTTTTTCCTGTCTCCGGTCCTGTATTCGATCCAGATGGTGCCGTCCGCTCTGCAACCCGTCCTGGCCTGGAATCCTCTGGCCCCCATCCTGGACCTGTACCGGGGGCTGATTCTGACGCCTGAGCAGGTCGTCTGGGGCGGGGTGCTTTACCCTCTGCTGCTGTGTCTGGTATTGCTTGGCGTAGCCCAACGGGTGTTTGCCGGCTGCAAGGGCTACTTCGCCGATTATCTCTAGGAGTGATGGTGGCTCACTTTGCAATTCTCTTTTCGGGAAGGACTCTCCTGGCGCAGAAATCCCCCTGCGCTTCGCGCTTCCCCCTTTGGAAAAGGGGGATTAAGGGGGATTTGTCCGACATGGCGACCGCCCTCGGAGCGGGCCGCTGGGGAGGAGACGGACAATCATTTGCAAACTGAGACACTACCCTAGGAGTGATGTCCTGCCAGATGCGGCTGAAGAGATAGTGTAAGAACTGTATGGGATGATTTGCCGCAATGACAGCGCTGCCTCGGGTTTCGATTCTCCTGGTCACAAAAAATGGCGTCCACTATCTGGCCGAGGTGCTGGACGGCATTGGCCGCCAACGGGGACGCTTTCGCCTGGAGGAGATTATCGCGGTGGATTCCGGCTCGCGGGACGGCTCGGTGGAAATCCTGCGTAAGGCCGGGGCGCGGGTGATGACGATTCCTGCTGCCGCGTTCGGCCACGGCAAAACCCGCAACCTGGCCGCCTCGCACGCCTGCGGCGACTATCTCGTCTTTCTGACCCAGGACGCCACCCCGGCCACGGCTGACTGGCTGGAAAACCTGCTGGCGCCGCTGGTGGCCGACCCGCTGGTGGTCGGCGCCTACAGTCGCCACACACCGCGCCCGAGCTGTCATCCCATGGAGTGGCGCCGGATCGTCCAGGAGGAGCTGACCGGGATGCCGGACTCGCGCGTCAACAGCCGGGTCGGTAATGCGGACTACGAGCGGAACCCGGCCTTTTTCTATTTTTTTGCCAATACCAGCTCGGTCATTCGTCACTCCACGTGGCGCGACGTTCCCTGGCCCGAGGTCGAGTTTGGTGAGGACCAATTGTGGGCCAAACGTATCCTCGAAGCCGGCTATAAGACCGCGTATTGTGCCGATTCAGTCGTGTATCACTCACACAGTTACGGACCGTGGGCCAATTTCCGGCGCCATTTTGACCATGTCGCCGCCCTGCACCAGGAGGCGGGCCAGCCGCCGCCGAGCCGCCTGGCCGCGTGTGTGCCGGCGGCTGCGCGGACTGCCCGCACCGACCTGGCCTTCTGGGCGCGGGAGCGGGGGCAGACCAGGACGCAGGTCGTGTGTCGCTGGGCGCTGCCGGCCCTGGGCTGGCACCTGGCCGCCCGCCTGGGGATATGGTGTGGTGAGCGGGCCGACACATTCCCGGCCTGGCTCCAGACGTGGTTCTCGTACCAGGCGCATCTCAAGAGCCAGTAAGGGGGGGGAGTGGTTAGTGGTCAGTGGCCAGTTGCCAGTTTGTCGTTTCTGAACTAACCACTAGAAACTAGAGCAAATTATGATCCTGTGTAGCCTCCTGTCATTCCTGCGCAAGCAGGAATCCAGCCTCCGAGCCCCCGCCGCTGGATGCCGGATCACGTCCGGCATGACGAGAGCGGAACGGCTCGGCTACAGCCTAACGTAAACCGCTCTAACCACTGGAAACTAACTTATGAACATTGTCCAAGTCGTACACGGGCTTCCGCCGCAGGAGCGGGCCGGCGTTGAGATCCTGACCCTGGAATTGTCGCGCGCGCTGCAGGCGCACGGGCATAAGGTGACAATTATCGGACGGACCGCTGCGCCTGAGCGCGCGGAGTTCAGTTTCCAGGAAGAGCAGGACAAGCACGGGCCGCAGATCGTCCGTATCGTCAATAACTATACCCGGACGACAGCCTTTCGCTTCCACTACGATAATCCCTTTTTTGATGCTGCCTTTCGCCGGCTCCTGGATCGAAGCGGGGCTGATATTGTCCATTTCCAGCAGGTCGCCCATCTGTCGGCCAGCCTCATTCCCAGCGTGTCCAGTCTCGGCTACCCCACGCTGCTGAGCCTGCACGACTTCTTCTTCGCCTGTCACCTGGTGCAGTTCATTGATCGTGACGACCGGCTGTGTCCGGGGCCACAGCAGGGCGAGCGGTGTGCCACGTGTCTCCACGACCTCGCCTCGGCCGAAGCCGCCCGTCACCGTTTTACGTTCATGAGGCAGGTCTTACGGGTCCCACAGCGGGTGATCGCGCCGTCGGCCTTTCTGGCCCGGCGGATGACGGACGAGTTCCCCTTTCTGCACGACCGGCTCCAAGTCATTGCCCCGGGCCTGCCCCTGCCGCCCGGAGCCGGTCGGAACAGGCCCGCTCAGTCAGAGGCAGCGGGTGCAGCGCGGTCGCCGGGCCAGCCGCTACGGATTGTGTATGTCGGCGTCCTGCTGCCCCACAAGGGCGCACACGTTCTGATCGACGCCCTCAAGGGCATGTCCGCCGACCGGGTCCACGCCTCGTTGTACGGGGCTGAGGTTGCGGCCAGGCGCGCCTATGCCGAACAACTCCGCGAGGACGCTACGGACCTGTCCGTCCACTGGGGAGGAGTGTATGACCGTGCTGAACTCCAGGCCATCCTGGCCGAGCATGATGTGCTGGTCATGCCCGTCATCTGGGAAGAGACGTTCTCTCTGGTGATCCGTGAGGCGCTCCAGGCCGGTCTGCCGGTGATTGCCGCCCGACGGGGAGCCCTGCCCGAGATCATTGAGGACGGCCGCAACGGGCTGCTGTTCGAGCCGGAGAATGCCGACGACCTGCGGCGCTGTCTGCGGCGTCTGCTGGACGAGCCGGGGCTGCTGGACCGGCTCAGGCCGGACCGCTTTGTCTGGCGTGACGCCGATGCCTACGCGCAGGATATTGAGCGGACATATCAGGAGGTGCTGGGACAGTCCGGTTCCTCCATCCCGCAGGGGACGAAGAAGCCAAAAGCTTCGGGGACTTCCGATCCGGCGGTGCAGCCCCGTCTGCTCAGGGATACGCCTCCCGACCCGGCACCGCCTCGACTGAGCGTGTGTCTGCCGACCTATAACGGCGAGGCATATGTGGCCGAAGCCGTGCGGAGCGTGCTGGAACAGAGCTATACCGATTTTGAACTCGTGGCGGTTGACGATGGCTCAAGCGACCGGACGCTGGACATTCTCCAGACGTTCAGCGACCCCCGTCTGCGTATCTATCAGAATCCGCAGCGGCGCGGCATTCCGGGCAACTGGAATGTGGCGGTCGGCTTGGCGCGGGGCGAGTACATCTGCGTCTTTCACCAGGATGATGTCATGCTGGCCGATAATCTGGCCCGCAAGATGGCACTGTTTGACACTGACCCCGGCCTCAGCCTGGTGCATTCGCGGGCAGAAGCCGTTGTAGAAGCTGGCGCACCGGAGCGGGTGGCCGAGTGGAGGGAAAAAGCGGAGACGGACTTTGTGGAAGACGGCGAGGCGTATTTCCGCAAACTGCTGCTGCATGGCGATTGCATCTGCGCGCCGAGCGTCATTGTCCGACGGGAGCAGTTGGCTGTGGCCGGCGACTTCAATGAAACGCTCGGCTACGCCTGCGACTATGAGATGTGGATGAAGCTGTGCCTTGACGGGCGGGTCGGGTTTCTCCATGACACCCTGGTGCGCTACCGCTGGCACGCTGATAATGCTTCGCACGACTACCAGTACGAACGAGGGGTGGAGGAGTGCGGGCGGGCGATGCGTGCGGCGGTCGCCTACTACACCCGACGCCGGGGCGAAACGCCCCAGGCGCAGCTCTTGGCCGAGGCCGCACAAGCCGTGTTGGAGCAGCGGGAGTGGGCGGCCGAGCTTGATCGGGGACGGAGTTGGCTGGAAGACCAGGCCCAGCGCTGGCAGGAGCTGGCAGAGGAGCGCGAGCGGACCGTGCAGGAGCAGCAGGCGTGGACCAGCGAGTTGGAGCAAGGCAAGGCGTGGCTGGAAGAACAGCGGATGGCCTGGCAGACGCAGGCCGCCGAACGTGAACGTGTGGTGCAGGAGCAACGGGCGCGGATCGGCGAGTTGGAGCAAGGCAAGGCGTGGCTGGAAGCGCAGCGGGCGGCCTGGCAGGAGCGGGCCGAGTATTGGCAAACCAGTCGGTGGGGACGGCTGGGCTTGGGCTTGAAACTCGTCAATCCCGCTCAGGAATTGCCGGACCAGGAATTGCCGGACAAAGAGAGCGAGCCTGATGATTGATCCAGACAAGCCCGATTACACCAATACGCCGGCCTCGGACCGCCGTCCGGCCTACGGCTATGCGCCGGCCGACCCGGCTGCCCCGCCGGCGGCGAGCATTGTGACGCCCTTCTACAACACCGGAGCGATTTTTCATGAGACGGCGCGGTCGGTCTTTCGTCAGTCTTTTCAACAGTGGGAATGGCTGATCGTCAACGATGGCTCGACCCGGCCCGAGGCTCTGGCGGTTCTGGACGAATACCGCCGCCTCGACGATCTCCGCGTTCGGGTGATTGACCTGCCGACCAATCAGGGGCCGAGTGCGGCGCGCAACCGTGCCTTTCAAGAAGCCCGCGCGTCGTATGTCGTCCAGCTTGACAGCGATAACCTGCTCGAGCCGACCGCCATAGAGAAATGGCTGTGGTTCCTGGAGTCCCACCCGGAATACGCCTTCGTCAAGGGCTACTCGGTCGGCTTCGATGCCCGGGAGTATCTGTGGCAGCAGGGCTTTCACAACAATGAGGTCTTCCTCGAATCGAACCTGGTGGATATCACCGGCGCGCTGCGCCGCAGCGTGCATCAGGCGGTCGGCGGCTATGACGAAACGATTCGGGGCGGGCTCGAAGACTGGGACTTCTGGCTGCACTGCGCCAGTCAGGGCTATTGGGGGACGACGCTGCCGGAGTATCTCGACTGGTACCGGCGGCGTGAGAATCACAACGAGCGCTGGGAAACCTGGGACGGCGGGACGCGTGAGGCCGCGTTTCGGGATACCCTGCGCCGGCGCTACGCGCAGCTGTGGCAGGGGCGGTTCCCCGCTCCCCAAACCGCTCCGCCGACACCATATGAAACCGTCTCCGACGCCCTGCCGTGGCCCAACCGGCTCGCCAAGCACAAGCCGCGCCTGCTGCTGATTGCGCCGTGGTTGGCCATGGGCGGGTCGGACAAGTTCAATCTCGACCTGCTGACCCAGCTCAGGCCGCGTGGCTGGGAGGTGACGATTGCGACGACGCTCGGCGGCGAGCAGTCGTGGGCGGCCCAGTTTGCCCGGTATACGCCCGATATCTTCCTCCTCGACCGTTTTCTGCGCTCGGCGGATTATCCCCGTTTTTTGCGCGCCCTCATCCACAGCCGAGATGCCGACGCGGTGCTCATCTCGCACAGCGAGTTCGGCTATCAGCTCTTGCCCTACCTGCGGGCGCATTTCCCGAGCCTGCCGCTGCTCGATTTCTGCCACATCGAAGAAGAGGGCTGGAAGAACGGCGGCTATCCGCACATGTCGGCAACCTACCAAGACATGCTCGACAGACAGCTGGTGACCTCGCACCACCTGAAGGGCTGGATGGAAAAGCGGGGCGCCGACCCGGCGTCTATTGATGTCTGCTACATCAACGTTGACGCCGACTATTGGCGACCCGACCCCGACCGGGGGCGCCGCGCCCGCCGCCGGTTCGACATTGCCGAGACCACGCCGCTCATCGTGTTCGCAGGGCGCGTATGCCCCCAAAAACAGCCGGCGGTTCTGGCCCAGACGGCCGCGCGGCTGGCGCAGCGCAGCTCCGATTTTCTGCTCCTCGTGGCCGGAGACGGACCGGATTTCGAGTGGCTGCGGACGTTTGTCAAAAAGAACCGGCTGGACCGCCAGGTCCGTCTGCTCGGAGCCGTGCCCAACGCCGAGATTCGGGACCTGCTGGCTGCTGCGGACATTTTTTTTCTGCCCTCGGAGTGGGAGGGCATTGCCCTGTCCATATACGAGGCCATGGCCTGCGGCGTGCCGGTGGTGGGAGCCGACGTGGGCGGCCAGGCGGAGCTGGTCACGCCTGAGTGCGGGGTGTTGATTGGACGGGGGGAGGAGGCCGGGGAAGCCCGGCAATATGCGGACATCCTGGCCCAGCTGCTGAGTGATCCTGAGCGGCGCAAAACGCTGGGCCACCACGCGCGCCGACGCATCGAAGACCACTTCCGGCTTGAGCACATGACCGAGCGCTTCCTGGCCGCCTATGACGCGGCCCGGCAGGAGCGGGAAACCGCAGCCCGTCCGGTGCCGGGGATCGGACTCGGCCGAGCGTGCGCCAGTCAAGCGGTCGAATACCAGCGCCTGTCAAGCCTCACCGGCTGGCTATGGCAGGAACGGGGGCAGGCGGCAGCCGGGGGTCTCGTGCCGGCCCACGCTCATTCGTGGCGGACGGGCCTGTATTTTGCCCTCCGTCGCGCGCTGCTGCCGGCCTACAGCGCCCTGCTCAAGAGAAACCAGTCGTGGCTGCTGCCGCTGAAAAACCGCCTTAAACGCCGCCTGCTCCGCGAGGGAAGTCCATGAGCGATACGCCGGCGCCCCGTCATGCCAGTCAAATCCTCCTTAATCCCCCTTTGGCAAAGGGGGAAGCGCGAAGCGCAGGGGGATTTCTGCGCCAGGAGCGTCCGCTCCGAAAAGAGAATTTCAAAGTGATACACCGCCTCCGGCGGGAGCAGCTCGACTTTCACAATCTCGGCCTGTTGGATGACCTTATGCGAGGGCTATTTCTCAGCTGTCTCCTGTGGAGTGTAATCGTGCTGCCCGGCCCGGCAGAGGCGGTCACTCCGTCGCCGGCCTTAACCGACTGGGAGATTGCCGAGCGGCTGACGCGCTTGGAAACGCGACTGGACGAGGGACTGACGGGCTTGCGGTCGGATATCGCCCAGCTGCGGACGGACGTGCAGGAGCAGAACCGCCAGTTGCGGGAGGATATGAACACCCGTTTTGAGGAGCATTCCCGGCTGATACTCGGCATCCTGGCCGCATTTGCGGCACTCTTTGTGGTTAGAGCAAATTCCGATCCTGTGTAGCCGCCTGTCATTCCTGCGCAAGCAGGAATCCAGCCCCCGAGCCCCCCACCTCTGGATGCCGGATCACGTCCGGCATGACGAGAGTGGAACGGCGTGGCTACAGCCTAACGCAAACCGCTCTAACGTCAGCCTTGTGGTGTGGGACCGGCGGACGGCAGCGCGTCCGTTTGAGGACAAAGTGACCGTACAAATGCTAATCACGGTGTGAGGTCGGAGCCGAGTTGGATTGATCGCCGGCATGAAGACGAATAGCCGGAGGGAGTCCGCCACGGAGCATGGCTGGATAGCCAAGTTCGGAGATACGACCATCTTCTGACACGGCATAGACGCGCAGGGTCAGGGAAGGATTTTCCGTGAACTGGGCCAGCGGCAGGGTATAGTGAAAGCCAGATAGCCCGAGCGCTGGTTTCTCAAAGTGTTGGGCTACATCCGGTCGGGCAACATCAAGCCCCCCAGCGTGAAAAAACTCATCGTTGACACACATCCATATCTCTTTGGCCATTTGTGCCTGCTCAACATCGGCCGCCCAGCCGGCCAACTCAAGATGTCCGGCCCTGATCTCAGCGTGGTCAACCCAACCTTGAAGGGTGGAACCGACCACAGGACGGGGTATGCACTGTGGAGACATAATCGTCTGTGGGGCGGGGGATGGATATTCAGGCAGTTGGTCAAAAACAGCCCTGGGACGCAGTAAAGTCATTCGCTCTTCCGTCTGCGAAACAACAAACGTTTCAACCTCGTTTTTGCCTGGCCGAAACGCTTGCTCCGGCACAATCGCTGACCAAGAACCAGATTCACCTTTCACTGGGAATTGCCATGGCCGGGTTACGGCCTGAACTGTTCCGTTCACTGCGATCGCCAAGGCGTGGGGAGTCTTGACGTGTCCTTGTGAACGGATTCGGCCAGTGATGTGAGCAGGAAGAAAGGTGGACTCAAGATCGACAGCAGCAAAGAGGTCGGGAGAGTCATATTTGATAGAGATCGTGTGGTCCTCTCTGGGCTCGAAGTCGGAAAGTGGACGACCGACGAGAGAGCGGGGCTCGCCGCTATGAACGAGCCCCAAATCCCAGGACGATATATCCCCTGAAGTAAGACCAAGCTTATAGTCAACGGACGCTTGCAGGATGTGCTGCGGAACAGGTGCAAGGCTCAGACGTCTGTCTATATCTTTGAACGAGAAAAAGGAGAGAGCTTCTCGCTTGTTGGCAGGGTTCAAGGCAGATTGTCCGTCTGTGGGCCAGGGGAGTGTGACCCCTAAAAGCTCTGCCACGGTTGGCAAGATGTCAGTTGTTTCGACGGAAGATTCGATCAGGAGTGCTTCCTGCTGGTGTGGTGCTTTAATGAAGAATGGGACCAGGGCAATATCGCAGCGATTGACCTCTGTCATTTGGCGACGAAATTCTCCGTTCCGAAAACTGACTCCGTGGTCGGCGGTAATAATGATGAGAGAACGATCATAGAGACCGACTTGGCGAAGACGAGCAAGGAGCTGTCCCAAAAGATTATCGACAAATTTGACTTGGAGAAGATAGCGTTGGTAGTTCTGCGTAGTCGCCCACGAATCATTTCCCCACTGATCTTTACTGTGCTCGGAAAATCCAACAAGGGCTACATCTTTGCTGTACAGCTTTCCTGACGGCAAATAGTTGTAAAGGACATGGGGAAGAAGAATGTGAAGATAATGGAAGGCTGGCTGTGGCTGCGGCGTAATGGCGTTCACAAATTCAGTAAACTGCTGAAAGCGGTCGACCCACATGCCCTTGCCTATGGAATCCCAGATGTTTTTTCTGATCTGTGCTTTCTCCTGTTTGTCTGCAGGGGAAGCAACGGGAACGGAGGGAGAAGGCGTTCCGCCAAAGTTCATCCAGTTTTGGGTTATGGGAGGAATCCCTACACGCAGGTCCGGCGGAAGGAGCAGATGAAGATAGACAATTGACAGATCGGAGCCTAGGGCGATGAGGCGTTGAGGCAGACTGTTTTTCTTGGGCTTATTACAGAGCGCATCGGGACAGAGCATTGTGTAGGTGCCGAATGTTTTAATTGTATAGGCGTCCTGCAAGAGGGTAAAAATGTTGTGCGGATGATCCTCTGCGGTAGGCAGCAGAGAAGAATCTGGATATTTCCCTGTAAGTATAGCTGGGATCGCGTGCAAGGTTCCGTCACTCACGGTAGTAGTGTTTTTGAACCAGGTAGCCTGTTCTGCAAAAGCCGCAAAATTCGGATATTGAGCAGGGTCAATCTGCAGCTCCTTGTCAAGGAGCGAGACCAAGGAAAACTCATCAAAAACCACCATAACGATGGGCGGTGGACTTTCAATCTTGACTCCCGTACCAACTACATCCTTCTGAGCGAACAGCAGGGACGAGACTGGTGAGAAGAAAAGAAAGAGGACTGGGACAACCGCCAGACCGGGCGAGAGCATGGTGAAGAATGTCCGCATTACGGCGAAGCGGTAATAGCCTGCGACCGCGAGCAGACCAATCAGACCAGCACTCGTGACGAGAACGAAACCCGGCATCTGCGGGACTGCCGGCATGGCCTGAACTGCGAGTGCAGCCAGGCCAACCGCTAGTAGACCCAGCAGTAACCCGAGACTCATTCCCTTGTGAATCCAGCTTGTCACCCAGGCCGGCAGGAGAAGCAGGGCAGGGAAGCCTAGGCACGAAAGCAGGACAAACAGGAGGATATCGAGGGGAGCAGATTGCCGAATGACAAAGAATTCAGCGTGACGAGACAGAAGATCAAATAACGGCTGCGTCACTGCAAAATTCCACACTACCAGGAAGTGCAGACTGCAAAGCGCAAGCCCTGGATATCGAGATATAAGGAGGGATGGCTGACGTTGACTCATCTTGGGTGCCTATGTCTGTTTACTCCGCGCGTAGTAGAGTCTGCGCGTGCCTGATTCGAGCGTTTCCTGCTGGTCAATTTCAAATGCGTCGGCCAGACAGCGCTCAAAATACGTCAGGTCATAGTCGGCGTAGTGATCGGCCTTATGGCGCAGCAGGGTCTGGACCATGGGGTCCTCTCGCGTCACAAACTCAACCACCAGCGCCGTCCCCAGACTCGCCAGCCAAGCGATGAACTCTCCGAGAGGAATATGCGCGCTGATGACCACATGATGCAGCAAGGCCAGACACAAAGTCAGGTCGGGCCGGCCACGCTCAAGCAGCGCCTTACGCTCCTGGCCGCGCCAGCCGAGATTCGGGGCAGGGTCGGCCACATTGCTGATGAGGGGCAGGATATTGCGCGATTGTTCTGTCTTGAGAGCGCAATAGAAGCGCTCAATCACCAGGGCGTCGATATCCATTGCCAGCACGTAGTCCGCGTTTTCCGCAGCAATGCGCGAGAATGTCCCGGTGTTACAGCCCAGGTCCCAGACCAGATTCCAGCGCCGGCTGTGGGTGACGCGCCGCACGAAGTCGGCTTTTTGGGCGATCTCGCCGTCCGTATAGGGCAGGGCGTCCGTGTAGCCGGACCAGGTCGAGCGTGTCTGCCGCCAGGTCAGTTTGGCGACCTGTTTTTGCAGCCGGCTGACATTGGCCTGAATGAGCGCCTTATGAAAGCCGGCCTGACGCAGATCTTTCTTGAGGTTGCGCTCAGTCCGGGCATATGACGCCTCGGCTTTTGCCTGAAGGACGACATGCGACAGCACGCCCGGTCTGAGCATGTCTCTGAGCGACATGAGTTGGGCGCACTGGGCCGGCTCAATACCGTCCAGATTGCCCCGCAGCCAGGGCTGAAAGGGCAGGTCTTTGTAGGCTTGCAGAAAAAGCGGATAGAGGAACAGCTGACAGAACTGGCGGTAGCCGACCCAGGGTTCGCCGGGCCGCAGACGCTCGAACGAGGGAATATCAATAAAGACCGGCTGACTGCCGGACCATTGGACGTTGAACGGGGTGGCGTCTTTGAGCGTCATGTCGGCGCGTAGCGCGGCGGCCTGGAGTTCGAGGGTCAGCAGCGCGGCGGCCTGTAACATGCTGAATGGCCATTCGTAGGGGTATGAAATGAAGGGGATGGTCTGGTGTTTGAGAATCGCAATCCATTGCTCATCCTCTCGCCCGGCGTCGGGTGAAGAGCTTAAGGGCTCAAGCTGCTCGGTGTGAACGATTTTTCCCTCGACCATGCACTGCCGGAAGAACGGCTTGGTCTTGAGAATTCCCCACTCTTGGGCGGCGTGCGCATCGAGACCGCGAAACACCGCTCCGTCCTGATAGAAGACGCGGCTGGTGCGGTCACGGAATGAACCCGGCTCAGAGTGAGAGGCTACCATGCTGATACGGGTCTGGATGGGCAAAAAAGAGTAAACGTGTCCTCCAACCACATGAGTATGTTGACACGTTTACTCTTTAAGGAGACGGAAGTGCTGGCGTCCGCGCTCTTTGGCTCTACTGCGGCTTGTCAGAGGGGTTCGAGGTGGTGAGAGAGGCCGCATCCGCTTCCGAATCGTTCTCCTCCTGTTGGGAATGCATGCCAAAGAGGCCGAGCAGACGGTGCCAGTAGAGTTTGGCGATCACCGCCAGGCCGGCCAGTCCGCCGAGGACGAGTTGCAGCAGCATGCTGCCGCTGCCCGGATCGAGATAGGCAAGTGCCGCAGGAGGTGCTATCAGACTGAGAACCCAGAAACACAGCGCGCCGTAACCAACCTGTTGCATGCACCATCCTCCCTCTTTGCCGAATTCTACCGCTCGCCTGCTCGTATCTGATATGAAGCGCTTTCTCAAGCAGGCCGAGGCCGCGCGCCCATGCGGGCTTCTCTTGAGAAGGATCTTTCCTCGGGGAGACAGAGTCAGAACAGGGCCACGTCCTTGGCTGGGACGAGACGGTCGAGAGAGGCGGTAGGAAATGCGTATTGTCCAGCTCGTCAACGGCTTGCCGCCCGAGGCTTTGGGCGGGACGGAAACCTATGCCGCTGCGCTGGCAAAGGAACTGGCCCGGCAGGGGCATGCGGTCTCGGTGTTTTCCCGCTGCGCCCGCCCGCAGCAGCCCGAGTACGCGCTGGAAACGACGACGGTCGAGCAGGTCGAGATCACCCGCGTCAACAATACCCTGCAAGAAACCGGCAGCTTTGCCCGGACGTACCGGAACGACGCTATTGCCGCCCATTTCGGTGAACTGCTGGACCGCTTTGCGCCGGACATCGTCCACGTCCAGCACCTGATGTATCTGTCCACGACCTGTATTGACGAGGCCGTGCGGCGTGCGATTCCGGTGGTCATGACCCTGCACGACTACTGGCTGATCTGCCAGCGCGGCCGGTTTCTGAA